>DAHXMP010000112.1 GCA_027371665.1 Bacteroidota bacterium
TCTTTATAATATTATTATTCACTGAAAGCCTGAGTTCGAACGATTTGACTGACAGCCTTGAGAGAGCATTGTCATCTTCAAAAGGAAAAAATAAAGTCGAAATGTTAAACAGACTGGCAGGCGAGTTCCTCACTACTTATCCGGATAAGTCAATAACTTACAGTTCCCAGGCTCTCGGTATTGCCGAAGAATTAAATGATAAATATGCGGAGTGTGAATCTTACAATTTTATCGGTAAAGCCTATTTTTTCAAAAAAGATTTTACAAATGCACTTATTTATTATGACAAATCATTTGAGATTTCTTTGTCATTAAAAGACGATAAAGAAACAGCAAAAATATTAAATAACTATGGTGCTCTATATTATAAAAATAATCAGTTTGATAAGGCTCTCGATTATTACAAAAAAGCATTGTCAATCAGAGAAAAATACGGTGATAAACATGACATTTCAAAAACAATAAAGAATCTTGCCGAACTTTATTTAAGATGGGGAAAATACGATAAGGCATTGAACTATTACCATAGCCTGCTTCAGATGTGGGAGGATGAGGGCAATAAACCCGAAATAGCAAATGCTTATAACAGTATTGGTGAAATATATTTTGAATTAGGACAAAATTATACAGCTCTTGAATATTTTCTAAAGGAAATCAAATTAAGAGATGAGATGGGCGATACCGAGAAAATGGATGATTTCCTATATAATATTGCAAAAATTTATTACACAATGCAGAATTACCCCAAGGCTATCGAGTATTATCAAAAAGCACTAAAAATTACAACTGCATCGGGCAATAAAATAAAAATCGGTCAAACTCTAACGAGCATAGGAAATACTTACTATGACTGGAAAAGGTACAACAAAGCGATTTATTATTATAACAAATCATTAAAAATAGCAGAGGAACAAGGTTCAAAAATCGGTAAAGCAATTATCCTAAATAATATCGGATTAGTTTACAAAAACCAGGGAGATTATCAAAAGGCCCTGGAGTTTTGTAAAAAATCACTCGATATAAGAATGGCTGAAAATCAAAAAATTGAACTTTTTTATCCGCTTACAAGCATCGCAGAAATAGAATTAAAATTAGGAGATTATGAAAAAGCCCTCGGTTACCTAAACCAGGCATTACAGCTTGCACGCGATGATAATCAAAAGAAGTTAATTAAGGATAGTTATTATCTTCTCCATGAAGTTTATGCTATGTCAGGTGATTATAAAACAGCACTTGCATACCATAAGCTCTACTCTGACCTCAAAGATTCACTATCTATTGAAGAATCAAATAAAAAGTTTACAGAGGCGCAGGTCAGATGGGAATCGGAACAAAAAGAAAAAGAAAACAAGCTATTGCTCCATACAAAAGAATTGCAGAGAAATTTCTTTTTTGTTATACTCGGTCTGCTTGTCCTGCTATTATTCGTGATTCTTAACAGGTACCTTAACAAACATAAGGCAAACAAACTTCTGAATGAAAAAAATCAGCAAATAGAAAGCCAGCACAATAAGCTCGAAGAAATGTACAGGGAACTGCAGATAAAAGAAGAAACACTCCTCGAAGCAAACGCAACAAAAGATAAATTTTTTGCGATAATTGCCCATGACTTAAAGAACCCGTTACATTCGATAACATTATCATCCGACCTTCTTATAAATAAATTCAGGCAAATGTCGGGTGAACAGCTTCTCGACTTAATTAACAGCATATATAAATCCGGCAAACATTTATCGAGCCTTCTTGAAAATCTGCTTCAATGGTCAAGGACACAAAGCGGGAAAATCGAATTCGACCCTATTATGTTCGATATTCATGAATTGTGTGTCGAAAACATCAGCCTCCTCGTCGGAAATGCAACAAAGAAAAGAATACAATTACATAACGATGTTAATGACAGTATGTTCGTTTATGCCGACCCGAATATGGTTTCCACTGTATTGAGAAACCTCATATCAAACGCAATCAAATTCACTCATGAATATGGACTCGTTAATGTTAATGTCAAGGAGGAAAATAATTTCATTGAAATCTCTGTTATTGACAACGGTATAGGTATCAGTGAGGAAGACATAAAAAAATTATTCAGGCTCGATATCCATCATACTACGATAGGCACACTGAAAGAAAAAGGCACAGGGCTAGGACTAATATTATCTAAAGAATTCGTCGAAATAAATGGCGGTAAAATCCGGGTAAACAGCAAGCTTGGGCAGGGAGCTACCTTCAGGTTTACATTGCCGAAAGCCCCAAAAAATGTTGACAGCATAAAAAAAGAAGAAGAATTTGTATTATAAATCCTCCTTCTTCTATTATCTAAAATAATCAATTCTATTTTATTCTGTTTTACGAGCCGGTATATCTTATTCTAAAACTAAGAACAGTTTCATCATTTTTATTAACGGGAACATGAAATAAAATATTCTGCGCGTCCTTCTTATCATACTTTAAGGAAGAATCCAGAATTTCCCAATTGTATCCGAGGTTACGTTCAACCTCAATCGTTATATTTTCATCCTTATGATTTTTAAATTTAATTTCATAAGACTGCTCCCATACTTTATCGGCAATTTTTTTATAGTCTTTCTGATTTTCCTCGACAACAATATCAAATGCATCACCAGCTCTCAGTTTCACTTTTTCATCCTTCGGAGTATGGTTAATCATATCTTCGCCAACAAATTCAATGGTGTTGCCGTCGGACTTATAGAGCCTGACTTTACCTTCAGGCATCGGCATACCGAGGTTGTTAATCTTTTTATTTTCAAATTCTATAACGACGGCTACTTTACCCCTGTTATAATAATAATCACCGCTTTTATAAATATATTTTTTAGAAACTTTCACGTCATTTGCATCGAACAGTGAAATTTGCTTAGTCTCATTATCGGCTATAGTTGTAGGTCTTTGCAGGTTATAGATATGATATTCAAAAAAAGGTTTTTCTTCGAATTGGGGTGGTACTCCTTCAGGTGCCATCGCTTTACGATAATCATAGGCATATCCCGGTGGCGGCTGTGGCTGTACCCTGTTAACTTCCCCTGCAATAAGCCTGAGGTTTGCATCTTTATAGGTTGCACCTGATGTGTTATTAATACTCACCCACGATTTCAAGTCAATCTTTGTGTCATCAGGATTAAGAAGTGCAACATACTCTGCATGCCAATTCATTCCGGCTGTCTGATAAGTCAGTTCCACATCCTGTTTCCCGGCTTTTTCAGACTCTAGTGTCCATACTAAAGTCGGCATTGTTATTAAGCCTTCGGGTAAAGCACCAACTGTAATCTGGTAATCGTCAATTTTTGGAAGCATAATAAGACTTCCATCATCTTCCTTCAGGACAATCCTATCGGCTGAAAGGAGTTTGCCTTTTATAATTGTCTTGTTGGATGTAAGTGTAATATCCCTGTCAATGTATTTTTCGAGTATTTTCTGCTGGCTGACCAGGTCATACTGATAGTTCTGCTCGATAACCGAGCCGTTAAATTTTATTAATACGCTCGTCGGGTCAATCCTTTCAGGCACATCTGTAATTCGCACCTGGGAAATCCCTTTTTTAAGGTCAATGCTTCTCACATCTTTAATGACTCCGAGGTCGGAGTTATAAACTGTAACATTTAACGATTTAGTTACAGTTTCCTGCCCGGAAAGAGTAAAAGATTTAATGAATAAAAATGATAACAATATTATAACACCCAAAGTTTTCATTTAAACCTCCTTAACAGATAATAATCTAAATTTATTTCAAAATCAGTTTACAATAGTTGGAAATTCCCATAGCATTAACGATACATAAGTAAGCCCCCGGGGTAAGCCGGATACCTGCATCCGAGAAGCCATCCCAAACAATTTCGTTCAAACCTTTTCCCAAATTAACATTATTTATCGTACGCACTTCCCTGCCTTCCATATCGAAAATGTGGACGGTGCAAGGGGCATACTTAGGCAATGAGAACAAAATTCTTGTCTCATTTTCAAACGGATTGGGATAAGCGGCAATAACAATTTTATTGGATAATTCAACATTTTTATCTGTAACGCCTGTTGAATTATTAATTTTAAAGTCCCATATACCCCTGCCATATGTCCCAAATCTTGCAGTATGGATTTCAGGCAGATATTCTACAGACCAATAAGTCTGGTCCGGTGTATTGTTACCCATCAGGTCAAACCAGTGATTCAAGGATGAAATATACACATAGGGGCCTACTTCTGTAGCGGCAAATATAAATTCATCATCCGGAGTTGAGGCAATGCTGTATATCATCGTATTCGGAAGGCCGCTGTCAATCGGGTTGAAACTCATACCGTTATCATCCGATTCATAAACCCCCGGATTAGAGTATCCGCTCCCTGCTATAAATATTTTACCATAAGTTTTCTGCGATGGCACAATAGAAGAGCCGTAAAAATAATGAGTGCCCGGACCTTTGAATCCCTGCGATTGTATCCAATTTATACCTGAATCAGTCGAATAGAAAAACTTACCGTCTCCGGTAGAAGCATAAAATGATTTTAAATCCAACGAAGAAATTGCAAGTGCCGAAAGAGCTGAATTGGAACTGTCGGAATTGAAATTAAAGGGTAAAGTCTGAGCGAATATTTTGTTAGAATCAACGCTTAAATGCCAGATATGCTGTTCGTTGTTTTCTCCTCCGGCAGCAATGTAAGCCGAAGTAGGATTTAGCGGGTCTTCAATCAGTGGAGGCATCCAAAGATGATTACTTTTTACAAAGTCCCAGGCATATCTTTGTGTATTAATAGTATTAAAATTAATATATAATTGAGCGAAACCGGGATATACAGACCACAAGGAATTGCCTCCGTCGGCTGAGCTAAGATGCCCGTAATCCCCACTTATCACTTGCTGAAAAGAAAGAGCCGTTCCGGAATCGGTCAGACACCTCTGAAGACCCTGGTCCTGGCTTCCAACATAGACTTTATCGTAATTTATTCTGTCCGTATATGTACCGTAATACTGGCTTACATTCAATCCTGCCAATGACAAATTCGTTACCGTATCACAATCATCTGTTGATTTATAAATACCACCATCAGTTGAAACAAGAACGACTTCTCCATTACCTGAAGGATTTTTAAAAACATTAATACCGGGAATATCTGCATGAAGCTTATTAACAATATCCCCGTAATATGCTCCCCAATTATTTATTTTAGCCCATGAAGAACCGCCATCGCTAGTCTTATATAATTCCACGCCACCAAAATACATGATACCCGGATTTGATTCAGAAACAGCCAAACTGTTTTGCTCAAATGGATGAAAATTGAGTGAACCTTTAGCGTTCCAATTTTGTCCTTCATCAATTGTCGTGTAGACTTTGTATATATCATTAATTTTATCATAAATAAATATTACAAGTGTCTTCAAAGAGTTAAAGAAGGAGCCCTTCAAATATATTCTGCCGAAATTGGAAAAATCGGCTTGTATGTTTATGTTGCTTATCTTATCCACTGTACCATAATCATCAATACTTGATAAAGTATCATTATGTACAAAATAAACTGTACCGTTTGTATAATCATCACACCAGATATCACATAAAGCAGTGTTTATTTCGCTGTTATATATTTGCCTGAAATTTTCTCCGTAATCATTAGACATATATATAGAGGTTATACTTTTCCAGTTTGTCCAATCCCATTCATTTCCCAAAACATAAATCTGAGGGAAATATCCACCGGTTACAACTGCTCTCTGGAATCCCCCCCATTTCTGCGGGTTTTCCAATCCCTTTGCATCATTCCATGTTACACCTTCATCATCCGAATAATAGACATGAGAGCCATTTCCAACCACAATAATCCTGTTCTTGCCGCCGGTTTTTATAATTTTTACCAACCTAATATTTGAAATCTTAAAACCGTTATTCAGACATGACCAGTTTTTCCCGTCAAGAGTTCCTCTCCAGATATTCCCACCGGAGGAACCAGCATATATCAGGTTCCGGTTAAAATCAATATCGGCGTTATGAATTCTCCCGGCAAGATTATCGCTGCCTTTTTCTATCCACTGACCACGCAGCAGTCCACCGGCAATACTTACTTCGTCATTCTGAATAAAATTTCCAGCCTTTAATTTTGACTTTATCAGGTTTTGTCTTTCATCATTTTTCGTCAGTCTCGTTTCATTATCAATTATTCTCCAGCTGACTCCAGGTTCAACCCAGTGCATCTGTTCAATCCATTTCTCTCTTTGAATTCTAAAATCTTCTTCTCCTTCCCTGATTAAATTTGTATCCTTAAAGGATAATTCATTGTCACGGGACATAAGGATAGCATGATAAGACACGGGCAAGCAGAATAATATAATTAATATGAAATAATAAAGCCTTTTCATTTTAATAATCAAATAATCCAACATATTTATGAATAAAGAAAATTACGAAAAATAAACAAAGAAAAAAAAACGGGGCTATAAACCCCGTTTTCCAGAAATTCATTTTTGTTAATTATTTTTCAGGAAGAAGAACGACTCTAATGTAATTATCCAATGTAAAATATTTATTTGCCGCAGTGCGGATATCATCCGGTGTTAATTTATTAATGAAATCATTTGTTTCCAAAATCCGTTTCGGGTCCTCATTATTAAGATAATAATCATTAAGAGAATTAAGCCAATACCTGTTTGTCTTCATATTGACCTGGTCTTCACGAGTCTGAATTTCTTTTACTTTAGTCATATAAATTTCAGCAGGGACATTAGTCTTCATTTCCTTCATAATATCCAGGACAGCATTAATCAGTTCATCCACTCTTTTGGGGTCACACCCGAATACGACATTAATATTAAATTCTTGTCTTGGTAGCATCTGGACCTGCTGCCAAGCTCCAACCCCGTAAACACCTCCCTTATCCTCCCTGAGAACTTCGCGAACTTTGATATTGAATATATCCATAAGTGCTTCAATATCGAACATATTCTTTTCTGTCCTTTGAAAATCCCCGTTCAGGACAAGCCAAACAAAACTCTGAGCTTCAATTCCCTTTTTCACGATTTTATCAATATCCCCTTTAGGATACTCGATATGCCTGTCAATCCAATTATCAGTTTTTTTATCTGAAGGTAGGCTTGCAAGATATGTTAATATCATAGGCTTGAATTTATCAATATCAAAATTGCCTACAAAGAAAAATGTAAAACCGTTGGCATTCGAGAATCTCTGTTTGTAAAATTCAAAGGCTTTGTCAAGGTTGACTTCGTCTATTCTCCCGATTGTCCAGGGAAGTTTCCTGAAATTATAATTGAATTGAGTAACATCTAAAGTATCTCTCATCACAGACCTTGGGCTGTTCTTGGAATCTTCAATCTGTGATTTGATTTTTGTGATAAATGATTCAAAAGCTTCTTTGTCTTTTCTTGGCTGAGTAAAATACAGATAAATTAACTGGAACATTGTCTCCATATCTTTAGGTGAACAACTACCTGAGATATTTTCATCGAGATAATCAATTGAAGGATAAACACGAACGATTTTACCAGCAAGAACCTTAGTCAATTGGTTCCTGTCAAAGTTCCCGACACCACCTTGGTTTACAATTGAAGCGGACGTTGCAGCGGATAAAAAGTCATCGTCTGAGGCAAGAGAAGTACCACCCCATTTGTAAGATGAAAAAGTAATTTCATCATTTTTATAATCGGTTGGTTTCAAAATTACACGAACACCATTTGATAAATCCAATTCAGTCAATCCGAGGTCCTTTATTAGTTTTTCTTTAACAACCGAACCGGATTTAGGGATATTTGATAATAAAGGCTGATTTGAAACTGAATCCGTATACGATGCAATTTTTTCTTCGCTGATGGCATTAAATGTATTAAGAACTTCATCTTTTGTCGGAACAATAATACCCGGTTTTTCAGGTGCTGAAACAGTAATCACACAATTTTCCTTTTTTATTAATTGGTGAGTCAAAGCATTAACTTCATCGAGAGATATACCCGGAAGGTAATTTTTCACAATTTCGAGTTCAGCAGCAATGCCCGGAATAGGCTCTTTATCGAGGAAGTTCCTGACATATTCAAGTGCAAGTCTCTGTGATTCAGTTTTATCTCTTTCATCGTAACCTTTTTCAATTTGCCTGAGAAGGACTTTTTTTGCCCTGTCAAGTTCTGTTTGAGTGAAACCATTTTGGTAAACACGGAATGCTTCCTTTACAAGCGATTCGAGTGACTGCTTTATCCCATCGCTTTTTGCCATTCCCATCATCGTGAAGGAACGGATGTCATCAACAAATCTCGATTCATAAGCATAAGCATAAATGAACGGAGGATTCGGTTTTCTCGTAAGTTCCTGTAATCTGTCAGTAAGCATCAGTGAAAAAAGATTATCCAAAAGACCAAGCCTGAAACTGCCGTAGGTTCTTTCATCACGCCCTTCATGTTTAAAGTAAATTGTAACTCTTGGCATTGATAATTCTTTATCTGTTGCTACTGAAACAAGGACTTCTTTGTTGGGCGGTACAGAAAACTTGACTCTTTTTCTTTCATTTTCAGGATTATTCAACTTCGAAAAATGCTCGATAATCTTTTTTTCAATATCATCTTTATTAAAATCACCGACAGCAATCACAGCCATTAAATCAGGCCTGTACCAATCATGATAAAATCGCCTCAATTCATCGTATTTTGCATTATTTATTATAGCAGTGTCACCAATGACGTCCCGTTTTTCATATTTTGAATTTTTATACAAATACGGAATTTCTTTTTTGTCAATTCTGTCTTCGGCACCTTTTCCAAGTCTCCATTCCTCCCTGATTACACTTCTCTCATCATCTATATCCTTGCCCTCATATAAAACATTATGAGCCCAATCCTCGAGTACCTGAAAACCTTTATTTAATTGGTAAATCGAATCGGTAGGCAATGTAAGCATATAAACTGTTTCATCGGTATTTGTGTAAGCATTAAGGTCTGCTCCAAATCTGACGCCAATTGATTCAAGAAAATTGACAAGGTCCAGTTTCGGGAAATTCTTCGTTCCATTGAATGCCATATGCTCACAGAAATGGGCAAGACCGTTTTGGTCATCATCCTCGAGGATAGCCCCGGCGTCAACAGCCAAAATAAGTTCAGCCCTTTTCTCAGGTTTTTTATTTTCCATAATATAATATTTCAAACCGTTTTTTAGTTTTCCGATTTTAACGGATGGATCGGGAGGAACATCTGATTTCAGATTATTAAAATCAATTTTTGTTTGTGAATAAGCTGATAGAGTGAATAATAACAATGTTATTATAACAAAAAAATTTGATTGTATCTTTTTCACGATACACCTATAATTATTTAGACAAAATTATTAAATTTTTTTTCTTAAAATAAAATGATATTAACATATTCATTTCAAAAGATGGCATACTTCTGTTAATAAACATGAATTTCTCTGACCATAAAAAAAAGAATTGCAAATCACATCGTCAGTGTAATAAACAATTGGAATAAACTTTGATTTACAACAAATGCAAAATAATAAAAAATTTTACATTTATTAATTAGTGCTTTTTTTTGAATAATATAAAATCATAATTTTTCTTTGTAATCTGCTAAAAAAATATTATAATTGTTGTTTTTATTTTAATTATATAACAAATAATCAGTTTAACATATGTATAGCTCATTACCCGAAAGGCTTTCCTATTCAAAACTCGAGCAAGAAATTCTAGAGTTTTGGGATAAGAACGGGATATTCGAAAAATCACTCAAAATAAGACAAGGATGCAAATCTTTTAGTTTTTATGAAGGACCTCCAACCGTAAACGGAAGACCCGGACTGCATCATTTAATGGCAAGAACAATTAAAGACACAGTTTGCCGGTACAAAACCATGATGGGATACTATGTACGCCGCCAGGCAGGATGGGATACACACGGTTTGCCTGTTGAAATATCAGTAGAAAAAGAATTGGGATTTAACACAAAAAAGGAAATTCTTGACTACGGTATTGAAAACTTTAATAAAAAATGCAAGGATTTTGTATATAAAAACATCAATATGGACCTCGGCTGGCGGAGTATGACCCGCAGGATGGGCTATTGGATTGACCTCGATAAAGCATATATAACATGTACTAATGATTACGTCGAATCCGTTTGGTGGGCTTTAAATCAATTTTATGAGAAAGGACTTATATATAAAGGTTTCAAAGTAGTACCACAATCACCTACAATCGAAACGCCTTTAAGTTCTCATGAATTATCCCTGGGGTACAAGGATGTAAGGGACCCAAACTGTTACCTTAAACTTAAAATTGTTACTTCACCGATTGAAGAATTGAAAGATGCAAAACTCATGGTTTGGACAACCACTCCCTGGACCCTGTTTGCAAATGTTGCACTTGCCGCCGGAGAAGACATTGATTATGTTCTGGTGTTAAATAAAAGAATGATAAAAGACGAAGAATTATCCGACAGGCTTGTCCTTGCAAAATTAAGATTGTCAAGCCTGGACGGAGAATATAAAATATTGAAGGAATTTAAAGGCAAAGAATTGTTTGGAACAATATACGAACAAATTTTTAAGTACATCCCGATTGACAGGAATCAATACCCAAATGCTCTTACAGTCCTTCCCGGAGATTTCGTTTCGACCGAAGACGGAAGCGGCATAGTTCATTTGGCACCGGCTTTCGGTGAAGATGATTACCAGATGTCAAAAAAATTCAACCTTCCTTTTCAACAGCCTGTAACTCCAAACGGGCATTTCACATCTGAGCTTGGAGAATTTGCAGGGAGGGCAATCAAACATTTAACATATACAGACCACGAAGAAGAAGGTTCAGATAAGGATATAATTATTGCTTTAAAAATTGCCGACAAAATATACAGGGCAACCAATGATTATCTTCACAGCTATCCGCATTGCTGGAGAACAGGAAATCCGGTAATGTACTATGCCAGGGAATCCTGGTTTATAAAATCGCCTGAATACAAAGACGATATGATAAGAATCAACGGGCAGATAAACTGGCAGCCACCCGAAATAGGCACAGGGCGTTTTGGCCATTGGCTTGAAGATGCAAAAGAATGGAATCTTTCACGGGACAGGTTCTGGGGAACCCCAATACCCATCTGGGTATCAGAAGACGGGAAGGAAACATTTGCATTAGGTTCAATCGAAGAGTTAAAAGAAGGCTATTATGTTTTTTCCGACGGGAAAAAAGTCTTACTGAAAGAATCCGGTTTGGAGATTGACTTGCACAGGCCGTTTGTTGATAACGTTATTTTCGAAAGACAAGGGAAAACCTTCAAAAGAATTCCGGAGGTAGTTGATGTCTGGTTCGATTCCGGTTCAATGCCTTTTGCACAAATGCACTATCCTTTTGAAAACAGAGAATTATTTGAAAAGGAGTTTCCTGGTGACTTTATAGCCGAAGGTGTTGACCAGACAAGAGGCTGGTTTTATACACTGCATAACATAGCGACGGCTTTATTCAACAAACCTGCTTTCAAAAATATCATTGTAAACGAGCTGATACTGGATAAAGAAGGTATAAAAATGTCCAAATCAAAAGGTAACATTGTTGACCCTTTTGAAATAATGGAGGAGCTTGGAGCCGATGCTGTAAGATGGTATTTATTTGTAAACAACCCACCATGGAAAGCAACTTTGTTTAGCAAGGATGATATAGCAAAAACCGTGATTTCTGATTTCTTCAGGTCATTAACAAATACTTATGCGTTCTTTGCACTTTATGCAAACATAGATGGTTTTACAGGAAAAGAAGAATTAGTACCGGTTGCAGAACGGCCTGAAATAGACAGGTGGATTTTGTCAAGAATAAATACTCTGATTGCAGACTACAGAAAATATTTTGATGAATACGAAATCACAAAAGCTTTAAGGCTGGTTCAGAATTTCACAATCAATGAACTTTCCAACTGGTACATCAGGAGAAACAGGAGAAGATTCTGGAAAGGTGAAAACGATAAAGATAAAAGAGCCGCATACCAAATGTTGCGTTCGGCTCTTATTAATATAGTTACATTGATGGCACCTGCTGCCCCGTTTCTTGCCGAGACTCTTTACCAAAGGCTTCGCGATGAAAACGAGCCTGAGTCGGTTCATCTTCTCGACATACCTGAGTCTGATACATCTGTAATTGACAATGAACTTGAAATGAAAATGGAAATTTCTCAAATAATTGTTTTCTTAGCAAGGTCTCTCCGAGAAAAATCTAAAATCAGGGTAAGACAACCTTTAAACAGAATTCTCATCCCGGTACTCTCACCAAAATTCAGAAGGGACGTGCAGCATTTTGAAGATATCATAAAAGAAGAGATTAATGTTAAAGAAATTGAATTTGTAAGCGGTGAAACCGAGATAGTAAAAAAGTCGGCAAAAGCTAATTTCAAAACTATCGGAAAAAAATTCGGAAAGATGACACAGCAGGTTGCAAATGCAATAAAGGAACTCGACAGCAAACAAATAACGATGCTTGAAAAATATTCACTCATAAAAATAAATGTCGCCGGAAATGATGTCGATATTTCTTTCGAAGATGTGGAAATAATTAGCGAAGATATAGAAGGATGGCTCGTTGCAAGCGAGTCAAATATAACAGTGGCACTCGATACCCAGTTAAATCCCGGATTGATTGAGGAAGGAATAGCCCGCGAATTTATTAACCGAATTCAGAATCTCAGAAA
>DAHXMP010000119.1 GCA_027371665.1 Bacteroidota bacterium
TGATGAGTGATTATAAGCCACATCAAATAAATTATAATCTGCGTAATTACTATCTTTCACAGATGAAGGAATTATCAGCATGTTTACATGCTTTTCATAATATGCAGAGTCTTTATAATCGCTCCAATATTTCATATTCAATTCAGAAACATCCATAAATGTATATCCGGCCTTATCCTTGTATGCAATTCTTATAATGACAACGACATTCGCATCGTTCATCCCATATCTGACAGCACCCCATTCGTCGAAAGGACAATTACCCAGGTTTACCCTGCCAAGGCTGTCGGCTGTCAACTCCATATCAGGAATGCTGTCATAATATTTTCCATACATCACACCCTGCTTACCGACCGACCTGAATACCTTTATGCCGGCAAAAGGCATAAGGGAATCAGCAGAATTGCTGTCATAAAATGTAACGATATTGTTTTGCGGCAGGTCATACAAATAAGAGCCGCTGTTCCCGGGCGGATTATAATTGCCCAGGACAGCCCTGGCACCTGCAATCCTGTTTAATGCTTCTTTGCTGTATTCATCAGTAAATAATGAATCCGGGTAGGAACCATACATTATTCCCTTGTATGGTGTCGTATATAACATATTACCTTTGACATAAGGCATAAAATCACTTCCTTCTACCAAATTGCCATTTTCCCTGATGTTAACAACAGAACCGTTTCCGTAATCAGAAACATCAAAACCCTGTGTATTTATTAAATACCTTGCACCAAGAATATCCTGAAACAATTTACGACTAAAGTAAAATGGATTAATTAAAGAATTTTCCGTATGGTTATCATAAATTCCTGTTTGCAGGGCAAAAGACGGAAATCCATGTATTATGTCAACACTCTTATCACTATAGTTTGGTGAATCACTCGAAGAACCCCCATCAAAAGGCAAAGAACCATCAGGTACAATTATTATCTCATCTGTTCTCAATCTATCCTTTACCCAATCTTCCGAAGATGAGAAATCCCTGTGTGCCATCAGAGTATTTGCTCCCTGAATCTGCCTGTCAATCCAGTCTTCAAAGCAGCCGGAACCGGCGTCGAGTAAATATTGGTATTCTCTGAAATAATTATAAAATGATTCCTCGACATAAAAACCTGCACTGATTGCATCTGAATTAATTATTCTCTCATCATTTCTGCGCTCCGTCTCGTATATTAAAGAATCAGGGTCAATCATGAAGGAAATCACATGCCTGTCAAAATTCCAGGCATATCTTAAATCAATGTTAGTCTTTGAAAAGGGATAAATATCTACCTTACCTGATTGAACAATTTGTCCGTCAACTTTCCATTCATATCCAACATTGAAATCTGAATTTTTCGACAGGTTCAAAACATGAGCCTGCCATACTACCGTATCGCCTACATCAGGCCAACCCTCCCTTGAAGGATTCCAACTGCCCCAGACAAAATCCATACCTGGCATGCGGCTGATAAAAGTTACAATCAAATCTCCCGGGTCAGTGCTCCTGGTGCCCGGATTAACGATTACTTTACATGTGCCTCTCAATTTATTATTTTCTCCCGTAATAACAGCTTTACCCGGCGATACGCCAAAAATGACGCCATTGCCGTCTATGTAAGCAATACTTGTATCAGAGCTTGTCCACTTGATTTTTGCAATATCGAGCAAAGTTGTGTCTTCTTCAGTAAAAGACCATACTTTCCGGATTTTCATCTGCCACGTAGGCTTTAAAACTATGCTGTCCGGCTCTGGTTCCAGGTAAGCAAGTGATACGTACTGATACAATTCCCATTCATTGAGCCTGACATAATTATCGTTTGTCGTCTTATACAAAATCAGGCGGACAAATTTTACGGGTGTCTTTTCAAATTGAGAAGAATCCCAGTAGCTCCCTTCCAATGCACTATCATTAGTCAACAATTTAAAAGTGTTTCTCTTCAAATCGAGGTCTGACTGATTTAATGCCGTTTCAATCAGCCAAATGCCATTCCCGCCCGATGTATAAATCCTGCTTTTTACAAATAACAATGTATCATTGAATGACAGGGTTATAATCAGGGGATTTATTCCCGGAGTACGTGCAAGGGTTAATGAATCTCCGTCGAATACATTCGAAAGCTTGCCGAAATCAAAACCTGTATTAGTTTCCGCCTTTACTAAATTATTTTGAATTAAAAAATTAATATCCAGTTTTTGAAACTTGTATAAT
>DAHXMP010000134.1 GCA_027371665.1 Bacteroidota bacterium
TGTTGTTTTCTGAGCGTTATTTCCCTGTCCAAAAATCCCAAAATATGTAAGCTGCAAGCCGGGAATAATGTCGGGCAACGGCCTCAGTGAAAGTCTTGCCTGGAAGGTTTTATTAAAATTTGCTTCAGGTGCGGCATATCCCGAACCATTATATATGCCAAGCTCTATGCTTCCGTAACGCCCTGCATAATGACTGTCAACTGTTTTCTTGTAATTGTCATCCAATTCACCGCCGAAATTCGATAAGAAGGTTAATCCGAGGTCTGCCGATGCAAACAGCTTGTTTCTTTCCATGAACATAGTTCCCTGCATACGGTTTTGGTTTATTGATTCTTCGAAATCCAGCCAGGGTGTATGAACCATACCTGCTTCGATATTCGGCTTTGTGAAAAATGCAAAATCGTCGAATTTGAAGTTGCCGTAAACATATTTCAGCCTTAAATTCATACCACCCGATGCATCCTGGTAAACATCGGTTGTCATCCTCAAACCTAAAAACTTATACACGTCTTTTTGCACGGTAAAATATGCCCTGTTAACGGAAAATGCATTATTAGTCAAATCACCCTGCTGTGAAAATTGTGACTGGTATGCAAGATAACCATAGAGATTAAATTTGAAAGGTTCCTTGCTTAATTCTTCAGCCTTTAAGCCGTAAGACATTAAACAAAAAATCAGAATTAATGATGTTAATAATACATGTTTCATAAAAAACCCTTTATTATGATTAAAAAATAACAATTATAATATTTGTTACATATTTTGTAATTGTTCTTGAAAAAAATTGATTCGCAATCAATGATTTGTATTTCATGTTTCCTTTATTAAAAAAATACTTGTTTAGTATTAATTAAGTTTTTGTTTAAAACCATGATACAAATTTCAGCCTTTAGTATGAAGTGAAAATAAAGATTGTGTGAAGTTAGTGTTAATTTTATATTTTGATAAATTATTTAATTACAGGGACTTAAAAACGGAAAGGGGATAGATGAAATCTATCCCCTTAAATAAAATTTATTATGATATAAATATTAATATGTCAACACCATGGCATAAATAATCCATACAACAACACCTAAACCGATGAGGAGAGCAGTCCATCCGAAAATTTTTAAAAGCTTCTGAAGGCTTGGTGAAAATGTTGGCCTCAAATGCTTGTCAAGCTGTTTGCTCCAGATTAGCTTCCAATATTCTGCCGGACGGTCTTCTTTCAATTCCTCAAGACAAACCTGTCCCGAGAAAATCACTGTATCCATCGGGAATTTTTCAGGTCTGAAATGAGTGTTGAAGAAATGTACAGTAAATATAAATCCTGCCGCCAGTAATGCTTCGTCACTATGAATAATAGTAGCAACATTGAGAAGCCAGCCGGGGAAGAACTGCGTAAAAAATTCAGGGAACCACAATGAAAGTCCTGTGAAACCTATAACAAATACTCCCCAGAACACTGCGAAATAATCGAATTTTTCCCAATAAGTCCATCTTCCGTAATTCGGTCTTTTCCCCTTACCGAGGAACCATTTTAATGAACCTGCTATATCTTTTAAGTCTTTCCTTGTCGGCAGCATTGTATCAGGCCCCAATAGCATAGCTTTCCAGCTTTTAAATTCAGTTCTCTTCTTTCTTATTAAATCAGATATATGAGTTATAAAAATACCGAATAAAAGAGTTGCACAAAAGCGATGAATGATACCTGTTGTTTCGGTGCCGCCAAAAATTCTGACAAGCGTTCCTGCTAAAGGAGTGTAGGAGAATTTAATGGTTAAGCCCGTAATTGCTAAACCGAGAAAACTAATTATCATCGTGAAATGCAGTGCTCTTTCCAATGGGGAGAACCTTGTATATTTTAATTCTTCAGCTTTTTCAACAAGTTGCTTTTGTAAAGCTTTCATTCTCTTTCTCATCTGAATTGAGCGGGGTAGCCATAATAGTGTATGAAGGAAAGATAGGGAAAAAGTGCCGACAAGCAGCATCGTCATCCCCCAAAAAGTCCAGAACAGGAAAGGATATTTTGTGCCGTCATGATGAGTAGCATGAGTTAAATACTTTGTGAATCCCTTCGTTGCATTTGGATGGCATTTCCTGCAGGTTGTAACTATATTTTGCCTACTCAGATGAGATTTTGGGTCATCCACACTTGCTATATCGTGTGCACCGTGGCAATCACTGCACTTCGCCGCCTTGGATGAGCCAAGTCTCGACACCTTCCCATGATATGTGTCGAAATAAGTGCTTGCAATTTTCTGGTGGCATTTGCCGCAGGTGCTTAATATATCATGCCTGAAATCACTTTCATCCGTTCTTTTAATAGTATGTGCAGTATGACAATCGTTGCAGACCGGTAACTTTTTATCAGTCTTAGTGACATAAGGAGAGTGTACACTCTTTCTGAATTCCTCTTCCACTCCATAATGGCACCTTCCACAGGTTTTTGATATGTTCAGCCTGTTAACACTAGACTTGATATCCTTTTCAGGGAGAACACTGTGAGCCGTATGACAGTTTGCACAGGTGGCGGTTACCCTAAGACCGCTCATTAAAAGTCCTTTTCCGTGAATGCTTTCTCGGTAATTCTCGACTATATTATGTTCATGACCTTTATAAAATCTTTGAGCCGGTTTCCCTTCCTGGTGGCATCTCGAACAAAGAGTAGGGATGTTAAGTGAAAATATTGGGGAAGCCGGGTTATCTTTGTTTAGAATTTTATGTGTGCCATGACAATCGGTACAAAAAGGAGCATTTGTGTTGTTTTTAGCCAGTTCCATCCCGTGGAAACTTTTTGTGTATTCATCACCAATTTGAGTATGACATGAAGAACAGTCAACTTTTTTTGTAAGATTATCACAAGGCCTGGTATGCTGTGGATTCACATTTATATGGCATTGTGTACATGCAATTTTTGAATGAACGGATTGACCTACATCATTAGGATTAACATATAAACTATGCCCGTCCCTGGAGTCCTTAATATTATGGTTGTCATGACACTTTGTACAAGCGGCATTAGCAACGTTTGCTTCGTAAAAGACTTGCCTTATTTTATGAGGCTGGTGGCAGTCAACGCATGCCGGTAGGACTCTAGCCTCTTTTTCCCATAATTTACCGTTGATGACTTTCTTATGCACGTCTTCAATTGCAGCATGGCACTTTGTACATGTCGCTGCAATATTTCTTCTTGCTATGGTCGAACGAGGGTCTGTATGTGGTAATATCCTGTGAGGTGAATGGCAGGAAGCACAGGTAGCACTTACTACCAATCCTTTTTTTATCAATCCCTCACCATGAATACTTTCGGTATAATTTTCTAATATGTGACTTTGGGGAATATTTCTCTGCCGCTGAACAGGTGCACCTTCTTTATGGCAGCTTCCGCACAAAGAGGGTATGTTCAGAGGAAATACAGGGGATTTTCTTTCCGTAATTGGAAGAATTTCATGAGAACCATGACATGTTTGACAATTTGGAGCAAGTGGGTCTCCTTTTGCATGTGCTTTTCCGTGTAATCCCTCGTCATACATTGATTGATCGTCTTTATGGCATCCTCCGCATTTTGCATTTTTCGGTTTTTTGTGAGGGAAGTCCGAATCTTTTAAATCTACATGGCATGATACACAACTTACCTTACTATGAACAGATGAAATCAACTTTTTTTCGTTAACATAAACGGAAAAATGCTTTCCGTTTCTGGTTCCTTTCAATGACTGGTCGGCATGGCACATCAGGCATGTTTCATTCTCTTCATTTTGGGCAAAAGCCGGCAATAAAAAAATAATTATTACAAATCCGATTATTGTCGAAATTAATGCCAGATATATATTAATTCGTTTTTTTGATTTATTCCCGTTTTGATTCAAAATTTATCCTATCATTTATTTATTATTTACAATTATTGTCTATATCATATAGTTGACTTATTTTTTCCAGGAACGGGTTATTCCCTGTGCAGAATGGCAATCAGGGCAGTAATTTTTGTTAACCATATTTTCAATACCACCAGGATGTTTGAATTTCAAACCAACGTATGATGCTTCTTTAGGTTGATTGGGAGCCTGCTGTTCGATAATTATATGGCATAAGTTACAGTCCTTTGAAAGCACTTTGCCGTCATTGCTGACATGCCTCCCGTCATGGCACCTGAAACAGCCTTTGCTATAAAGATGTCCGATATTATCAGGATGGCTTCTCCAGCTGACTTTCATCTCGGGGAAATAATTATTTATATAAATTGTATGTATAGAATTGATGCTTTTTTCAATGTCTTTTTTCCTGAGATAAGCGGTATCGGCAAAATTTTGTTTATAAAAGTTCCATATAAAATTACTAATATCCTGGTATGCGGTTTTTCTATTATTAGCATAAGATTCCAATGCCTGAACAGCAAGGCTTTTAATATACGGAAGTGTTGGCGATATCAAATTTACCGACATATAGGTGTTTACAATTGCATTTGGCTGATTGTATATATGAGTAGGCCTGTTATGGCAATCAATGCAATCGAATTTTCTCATGTTTTCCGGTTTTACTGATTTATCGGGAAGTTTGTTATCAATTGACTGATATAATGTTTCTTTACCGGTAGCAATATTTTTAACCTTAATCCAAGGAATAACTTCTCTGTCTCTGTCAGTTGCAATATAAGTTATTTCATTTGCTAAGTTCATATTATAGTGAATTCCTGAACGGTTCCCGATTATTGCATTTCCTCCACCAACATAAACGAGCATTGTTACTTTGGTCAGAGAATTATTTTCATCGCTTTTATATAAATAATAATCAATTTTTTTATCGCTGTAAAAATGCCTTGGCCAATGGCATTGCTCACAAGTCTCTTCAGCCGGCCTCAGATTTGCTACAGGAGTAGGTATCGGCTTTTCATATTTATTAAATAATGTAGCATAGACCTGGTAAACACCCGATAGCTTTGAACGGACAAACCAGCTTGCTCCCGGCCCTATGTGACATTTAACACATGCTACCCTCGAGTGTGGTGATTTTTTATAAGCAGTATATTCCGGCTGCATAACTTTATGACAAACTGTTCCGCAAAATTCATCCGAATCTGTATATTCATACGCCTTAAATGAACCGAATGCTGTTAGTAATATTAAAAGGAATGTTCCTGTCGTAAATACAAGTGTTGCTATTTGGTATTTTGGATTATTCAGGTCTATTATCGGTAGTGCCTTTCTGCCTTCTTTAACTCTTAAAAGTCTGCGGTTTTCACGTATTGCACCAAAGGCTATCAATAACAGTCCTCCTATTAGAAATGACGGGAGGATTATGAAGGTTACAATGCCTATGTAAGGATTCTGAACTTCGGTAGAAAAGAATTCAAGTACCATCAAAAAGACTATTGTTACAAGACTAATAGCTGCTACAAGAACACCTGCCATTGTAACAGGGTTGTAAAAAACTATAGGGAAAATTCTTTTCTTATCTTTATCTGTTTTTACAGGTTCGGGAGCCTGTGGCACTGTTTCTTCTTCTGCCAGGTGCCAACCGGAAATCATTGATTTAAACAAATCGCCGATTGTTTCACCGGTTGTTCCCAGGTAAATATGCACGAACATAAACAAGCTAAGAATGTATCCGATAATGATATGGAGAACAGCCATTGGCCAGATACCCCCAAACCTATCGCATAACATTTTACCGCCCGATAAAACCATAAAAAAATGCGAGGAATGTCATGCTCAAAACT
>DAHXMP010000147.1 GCA_027371665.1 Bacteroidota bacterium
GGTTTTGAACACTTCCCTGTCGCCAAGAAAGAAAGTGTAAATAAGTTTCATCAGGTTGTTGCTTGCCATAGCAAGCAAAGATGCAGAAGCGATTTCAATAAGAGAAACATTATAATTACCCTGGAACAAATTAAGAAGAAACGGGTCAATATCAGTAACTCCGATTACAATTGATAAAACGTTTAAACCCGAACTCCCGAAATATCGAAGTGTAAAGTAAGTAATAACTGAAAACAAAACAAATAATAAAGCAAATAGAACGGCGAATTTCAGTTCAAGTGGATTTTTATCCTGATAGTCATAATCAACATTTGCTTCGGACAATTGATTCTTTTTGGGCAGAATAAATGCTAATAAAGTACTGAATGCTGCAAGCCCAAGCATAACAGGAAGCATTTTTAAAGCAAGCTCAATATTAAAAATAAAAACAATGACAAGTATCCTGAGATACATGGCTCCTGTAGCAAGAAGTATGGCACGGGAATAGAATCCCTGGTTCTTTTTCAATTCCTTACTTTTCTTTGACATTATCAATGTAGTTGCCGTACTGCTATAAATACCGCCTAACAATCCTGAAACAGTAATACCGCCTTTTTTAACAACAAATTTATTCAGAAGGTAACTGGAATAAGAAATTCCGGAAATGACAACAACTGAGAACCAAATTGAATATGGAGTCAGTTCCAGGAAA
The DNA here is from genome assembly GCA_027371665.1 of Bacteroidota bacterium. GTDB lineage: Bacteria > Bacteroidota > Ignavibacteria > Kapaibacteriales > UBA2268 > DAHXMP01. The sequence goes on from DAHXMP010000147.1 coordinate 692, forward strand.
GAGAAGATTTTTACTTTCGGAAGCAATGGTAAGATTATTCCGGCTATAATAATGAATTTTGATAATGTGTAGAATTCATCAATCTCGAATCTTTGGGCAAGGGACTTCAGAGGTTCTTTTACCTGGACAAGTATCAGTATAACCACAACAATCAATAATACGAGCCAACCCGGCTGAGTGTAAACAAGAGGGGCGAGTAAATAGGTCAGATAAGCTACTATTATGGTAGTTATACCGAAACGGCTGAACTGTTTTACTTTCTGATAGTAATATATAGCAAGGAAGACTGTGAGCAGGGCTGCACCAGACCAGTAGATATATAGATTTTCAGGAGCAATAATATATAAGACAAAGCCGAGAATGCCGATTAAAGTAAAAGTCCTGTCTGTACCGAATATATCAATATCAGATTTATCGGTATAATGCCTCCTCTGTTCCATTCCAATTAAAAGAGAAAGCACTATAACAATAATCCCGTTAAGCAGGTTTGGCGGAAGTTCTCTTATAAAGTCCATTCTTTTAGTATCAGATGAAAATGTTTCACTTAATAAAAAGAAATAATTTATAAAAAAAAATTACTGACATTTTAATTTCTTAATCATCTCTTTAGCCTGTGTAAGCTTCGGGTCAACCGACAAAGCTTTTTTATACCATTTGCAAGCGGATTCAGTATCTTCAAGAAGTTGGAAGGCAACGGCTTTGTAAAGATAACCATATGATAAATCGGGCATCAGGTCAATCCATTTCTGGCTTGATTTCATTAATTCATTTCCTTTTTTTTGGTCGAGATACATACCGCATAGTTTGAAGAAAGCCTGTGTTAAAACCCATTTGTTTGCCTCATCATCAGGTTTAGTAGAATTTATGATATATTCAAATTCAGTTTTTGCTGAATCGGATTTTTTCAAGGTGGCATAAACATCTCCGAGATAGAGATGAGCATTCAAATCCAAAGGATTCAACGAGAGGCTGGAACGAAGATAAACATAGGCTGAATCCGGCATTTTCTGCATAACAAAACCATATCCTATGAAATAATCTATCTCAGGGTCGAGAGAATCTTTACAATTAGCCAATCTTTTATGAAATACTGCAATAGCCCGGTTATAATCTTTTACAACAAACATTATGAATCTGCCTACGTCGTAAACAAATTTGCATTGTTTTGGGTCTCTTTCAATAGCATCTAAATAATTTTTTAAAGCAAGAGTTGTGTCTCCAACCTGGAGAGCCGATTGAGCGATACGTTTAACATCTTGTAAATCGAGAGTATCAGTTTTACTCAGTTCGGCAAAAGCATCAATGCAATTTTTAAAATTGGAGGCATCATAATAGCAACGTGCCAGCAGAAGTAAAGCTTTCTTTTTGACGGAGTCTATCTGTTCAGAACAGATTTTTAATTGAGGAGCAGCGGAATCACAGTACCTTAATTCGTATAAAGATTGAGCAAGATACCATCTGCCGAGCATGCCGGAAGGCCTCAATTCGACGTACCTGTAAAGTGACTTGGCGGCATTTTCATACTGGCGGGAGAAGAATAAAATTTTTCCCTGCTCAAAGTAAGCTTTAGCATTATTTGAGTCTTTCTTTGTAATGGTATTCCACTCGACGAGGGATTTCTCAAAATAACCGTTAGCGAGGTCTTTGTCAAACTCCCTCATACCGAGCCAATAGTATGCGGTAGCAAGTTTAATCCTGGCATCCGTCAGGTCGGGATTAATAGAAAGAGCTTCTTCATAATTGTTTTTAGCAAGCTCATAAACTTTTTGAGCAAAATATAAATCACCTAAAGCAACATAAGCATCAGGGATTTTGTTATCCATCTCTCTTGCTTTAGTTATGTTGAATTCAGCCTGAGTGAGCGAATCAGCCCTTATATAAACGGAGCCGAGTTCAAGATAATTATAGACATCATTAGGAGCTTCCTTAATAGCCTGTTTTAATTCCTGGATAGCTTCAAGGTGTTTCCCCATCAGTGATAAGGTTTCCCCGATTTTTCTCATGGTTTTTGGCTGGTCACTGCGAATGTCGTCGGCTTTTCTGTACATAATCAAGGCAGAATCGGGCTTTTCAAGTTCAGTATATATATCACCGCATAAAATCATTAACTGCTCATTTTTGGGATTTTCTTTAATCGCTTGAGGTATTAGGCTTGCAGCCTCGGAATATTTATGTATTGAAGCCAACTCATGCAAAGCCTCGGATGTATTTTGTGAATAGAGAAAATTTACACTAAAAGATAAAAGCACTATAATCATGAATTTATTCATATCAACTCATTCTCCGAATTCGTAACTCATCTCAAAATTTTCATTTACTTTATTTAGGCAAAATCTGTGAAGGAATCGTTGATTCTTCAATCATTGACGGTTCTTCCTCTACCAATTTAATTCTTGCATATGCAGGGACAATTCCTGCGTTTAAAAAGTATTTCTGAACAATAGCTTCCTTAGATAAGAAGGTGGCAAACCACCATGGTATATTTCTCCTGTTTTCGAGAAGATAAACATATAGGGGCACAACATAAGGGTAAAACCTCCTCAATATGTTTGTCTGATGCACTACATGCGGAAAAATATAATGTCCAGCGGTATCGGTGAAACTGATTCTTAAACATTTGACAGCAGTATCTTTAACAACTTGTGACAGATAACCTATTCCTATATCAAGATAATTTTTCTGAATAAAACTTTTAACAGAATCAGGTGTGGAAAACACAATCAACTTATTGTTTATAGGAAGTTTACCCAATACAAGTTTAGATAAATTGGCATATTCAGAAGATAAATAATTATTTATAATGAACTTAGGTTCTTTTTTCAGAATGGGATAAATACTTTTTAATGTTGATTTTTCATTTCCCAAAACATCTTTAAGTTGAGAATCAGTCAAAGTATCGAGCGGGAAGTTTTTGTTAGCATAAAATACTAAACCGTCTTCAGCACATTTCATTCTTTCGTAAGGCACAACTTTAAAGGCTTTCATAAGAGAATCCTCATCTTTAAGATAATCCCTTGCAACAATTACACATTTTGCATTTCCAGAAAGAAGTTTTGCCATAGCTTCACGGGCATTAACAACATTAACCGTGAGTTTAATATCCGGATATACAGAATCATACATTTGGAAAGGCTTATCCATCAGACTTATGAGTGATTCATCGCAGTAGATGGTAATTTTACCTTTATTAATGCTTACTTCATCACCGCCGTTTTGCTGATTACCACCACACGATTGTAAGATAAATATACCCATGACAATAAGAACTTGGAACATTATCCATGAGATACTATGTTTGAAAAAATTCCGCAGATTAAAAAGCAGTTTATTCATCTTTCTCCTCCATCCGATATCTTTTCTGAGAATTATAATACATAAAAAGTCTCAACAATGCGAAAAGGATAAAAATAACACCGAAAACCTTTAGTATTGAATTTTTATCCGGGTCTGAAGTTGTAAAAACACCGGTAATTAATAATATCCCGATAATGAGAATTAATAATCTGACACCATAATTTATAATTTTTAAGAACACAGTCAAGACCTATAAAATTCAATCACTAAAACAAATCACCTGATAAACAATATAAATAAAGCGAAGAACCTGGTTTATATTATAATAATTAATTAATTCTCCGCTTTACACTCATTCTATAATTTAAAATTTATTTTTTATAATCAGTACCCCCGCCGTTCAACTATCTAAGCCTGAATTGAATCGGAATACTTACCCACAAAGCAATAGGATTTCCATTTTGAATTGCAGGTGTGAACACTGACTTCATAACAGCATTTTTTGCTGCATCATTCAACAATTCGTTATCGGACTGTTCGATAATCGTTTTCATCGGTTTTCCATCTTTGCCCACAAGAACGCGAACGACCACTTTACCTTCAACACCGGCTCTTCTTGCCATCTCGGGATATACAATTTTCTTCTGAAGCTCGGCAAGGTCAATGTAAGGTTCTTTTTCAACGGGCACGAACTCCCATGGGTCAGATTCGGATTCACGTACTTCAACATTAACTTTTTTATTAACGTCAATATTGGGAGCAAAACCGCCATTGTCAATTCCGGAACCGCCCTCGGCTGAAGCACGACCTAATTCTTCCATAGTAGCAAAATCCTTCATATCGGCAGTAATCTGTGTTTCAGGAACCGGGACAGGCGTACCGGCACGTGCAGCAGGACCTGAATTAATAATCTGCTCAGGAGGGGGTGGTGGTGCCTGGTTTTCATCAGTTGGGGGAAGCAACTTATCAATCTGCAATTTAACAATTGGTGCTAATTTAAGTTGATTGGTGGAACTGGCAGATATTTTAACAACTCCCCAGTATAATAGAAGCAATATTGTAAACATTAAAATTGTAACAATAAAAGCTCTGAAAGTATATTTTTTAATAATCTCCTTTATCTCGACAGCACCATAAGTCGAGGGAGGAGGCATTACTATTGAATTTCTCGTTTCCATAACTATAACCCTTTAATAGCATTAATATCTAACGAATCGAGCGGAGCCAATGTGAATCGCCTCTGCCTTTTCTCGGGATTCCCGTTTGCATCCTTTTTCT
>DAHXMP010000148.1 GCA_027371665.1 Bacteroidota bacterium
TCGGGATTTCTTTGGTTCCGGTTCCGGCAATTAGGATAGGTTCCTTCTCCAAAACAGCAGGCTTAACTGCTTCGGTTTTGTATATTTCAACTTTTTTATTTTCAGTATCAATCCCGAGAGTAAGCGGTATAAGATTTTTCTCGCCCCTCGTAAGGTCGATAGCAGATTCCGAAAATATTACACTCGAAGAGCTTGCGACGATTACCGGAAGCGGGATTGATGGAAGAATAAATAAAGATGATGTTTTGAAATATCTTGAAAAAAGGAAAAAAGTAAAGGGGCAAATTTCTGATACCAAAATTCAGGTTAGTACCGATTTAAAATCAGATTCTAAAGAAGGACATGCTTTTGTCGGCGATGACGAAATTATTCCTATGGATAGGGTAAGGCAACTTATAGCAGAGCACATGGTATATTCCAAACAAACATCTCCTCATGTTACGAGTGTCGGTGAAGCCGATGTTACAGAAATCGTTAAGTTCAGGAATAAATTTAAAGATGAATTTCTGGAACGAGAGGGCTTTAAACTTACATTTACACCATTCTTCGCTCTTGCAACCATTGAGGGTATAAAACAATATCCGATGGTTAATGTCAGCGTAGAAGGGAAAAATATTATCAGGCATACAAAAATTAATTTAGGTGTTGCAACTGCTTTGAAAGAAGGAAATCTAATTGTTCCGGTTGTCAGAAATGCAGATGCTTTGAGCCTGTCAGGTCTTGTCAGGAGTATATATGACCTTTCATCGAGGGCAAGAATTAAGAAGCTCAATCCTGATGATATACAGGGAGGAACATTTTCAATTACCAACTTCGGAACATTCGGCTCGTTATTTGGAACACCGATAATTAATCAGCCTCAAACGGCAATTGTGGGAATCGGTGCAATTCAAAAGAGGCCTGTAGTAAAAGAAGTAAACGGAGAATATCTGATTGCTATCAGGGATATGGCTTTTATGTCTATCACCTTTGACCATAGGGTTATTGACGGGATGCTCGGAGGATTGTGCCTGGAAGCAATTATCAAAAGCCTTGAAAACATGAACGAGAGAACTTTGAATATATAAAATCCTAATTATTGTATATACCGGTAAAAACTGCTGTCTAATATTATATGAAAAAGTTTAGAATTCTTCCCCATACGGCAGATATAAGAATTTATGTAATTGCTAATTCTTACGGTAAACTGTTCGAAACATCTCTTGAAGCATTATGTAGTATTCTGTATGTAAATAAAGAAAAATTTCCTCACGACTATAGAATAAATATTGCAATTAAATCAATAGATGTTACATCCTTATTGATTGATTTTCTGAATGAAGCACTAACAATTATGTATCAGAATAAAATTATATTAAATGCAGTTACTTTTGATGAATTAACTGTAAGAACCTGTAAAGCAGAATTATCGGGATTCAAAGTAGATAATTTTGATGAAGACATAAAAGCTGTTACTTATAATGATGCAGAAATAAGAGAAGTTTCGATTAATAATTATGAAATAGTTATCACATTGGATATATAAATTTTTTAAACTTTCAAGAATCGGGATGTAGTTATAGATTTTTGAAATGGAGGCTGAAAACAACTTCTGTCCCTTTATTCTCGCCGCTTCTAATCTGAAAAGTACCATCGTGAAGTTCGGTTAATTTTTTAGAAATAACCAATCCTAACCCTATACCCTGTTGCTCATAAATATTTCTGTCAAATTGAGCGAGAGCCGCAATTCCTGTGAGTTGTTCCGATGACATTCCTCTTCCATCGTCCTTTACCGAGATGAATAATAATCCGTTTTCGGTCCATGAATTAAGAGAGACTTTGTCGCCTTTTTCAGAAAAATGGAAAGCATTATCGCATAATTCATCAATTATTTTATGGAAGCTTTCCGATGAAATCTCTGCATAAATATTTATTACTTTATTATCAAAATGAAAATCATCTTTTCTGTTATATTTGTCTGCTATCAATGAAACTATATCCTCAG
>DAHXMP010000153.1 GCA_027371665.1 Bacteroidota bacterium
AGCTATAATTAACTAAAAAATTTACTTATAAAATTCAGCATACAAAATCCGTTTTTATCAATTATAATAAAAAATATTATTTTTATATCTTTTAATATTATTAAATATTTGTCTCGTGCAATAATCATAAGTTAAATAAAATTTTAGCAATTTCAGGAAATCCTGATTAAATTGTTTTCATTATTTGGCATTTAAATTGTGGAGGGAACTTACATAAGTTATATATTGTAACAAAAATTACGGTGATTTGATGATTTACCGTCAATATTTGTTCAGAGGTGAATTGCCTCTGTTAAACCGTGGGCTGGATGCTTACGCATTGCGGCAAAAGACGATTGCGTCAAATATAGCCAATGCGACGACGCCCGGTTACACGCCAAAGAGCGTGAAATTCGAGCAGTTTTTCAACGATGCCGTTGATACTGCCGAAAAAGGTGTCGTGACTAATGATAAAGACATCCCTATCGGTGAAGAGCCCCAGGATTCGGAAGTGGAAGCCAAAGTGCAGACTCTGCCTGTTCCCGAACCTGAATTATACTTTTCCGGGGATAGTCATGTTAACATAGACAAGGAAATGGCTGAACTGGCACAGAACCAGATTAGATACAGGTTTGCTGCCAGGGCTGTGCATTCCTATTTTCAGGATATGCAAAATGCTATTACCGGTTTGAAATAATAATTTAGAGGAAATATGGCTGAAAATTTATTTTCTACATTTGCAATTAGCGGACAAGGAATGAGTGTCGAGAGAATGCGGCTCGCCGCCGTTGCTAAAAATATTGCTAATGCAAATACTACAAAAGGCCCCGATGGTCAGCCCTATAAGCGAGAAGTCGTTATTGCCGCAGATAAAGAGAATAAATCTTTCGGCGATGAGCTGGACAGCCAGATTTCGCTGACGAAGACTTCTCCGGAGCATAGCGGAAACATAATTGAAAATCCGGGGTCAGCTTCTGCTGATGTCATCTCAGCTTATACTGCAAAAGATAATACTCCGCCCAGGCTGATTTATGACCCGTCGCATCCTGATGCAGACAAAGACGGTTATGTTAAGATGCCGAATATAAATATTGTAACCGAAATGGTTGAGATGATTAGTGCCCAAAGGGCTTTCGAAGCTAATGCTTCGGTTGTGGAATCCGCTAAAAATATGGCAAGGGATTCTCTGGATATTTAAATTATTTTTCATATTTTAATGGAGGTTTTTTTCTGTCAGCCGTAAGAAGAAATAACAGTTTGAGGATTCAATGAAAATCAACGGTGTAAATCCGTATAGCGATTTCATTATCGAACCTAAAAACAGGTCGAGTCAGGTTGAACAAAACGTCAAGCTTAAGATTGAAAACAAAAATTTCAATCAAAACAAGCTTAATGACGATAAGATTACTTTGTCCAATAACGAAAGAGATTTCTTCGTCCAGATGTTCCCCGATAATTCCGAACAAATTAAAAATCATGTCCTGTTCAACAGGCAGGGACGTTTAGAAACTCAGAATACAGCGGCAAAGGGTACATTGTTCGACGGTCTTGCTTAATTTTTCTCTTTTTATATTGTGAGAATTAAATCCATTTATAAATATTAAATTTGAGCTGTAATAGCTTAATATTAAAATACTTCAAGGATGAAGGGAATTATGAAAGGAATCATTTATGAATATCAGCGAAATTGAAAGGGCGAAACCTTATCTTCCTCTCGTTCAGCAGCAGGCTGAAAATCAAAAAACCGGGCTCCCCCAAGGTGGCTCGTTTGCAGATACTCTGAAAGAATTTATTTCGGATACAAATTCTCTACAAAAACAATCGGATGTTCTCGATGAAAAATTTATCAAAGGAGAACCTGTTGACATACACAATGTTATGATTGCCGCAGAAAAGGCTAAAACATCTTTCCAGCTATTGATGGAAATCCGCAATAAGTTCATAGACATGTATAAAGAAGTTTCAAAGATGATTTCCTGATATAATTTAACTATTAATTGATAACATTTAATATTATATAATCAAAATATGGCAAAGACAGACATTACTACTCAGACCAGAAATTTTATTAACAGGCTGACCCTCGTACAGAAACTCCTTATCGGGGCAGTAATTGCGGCTGTTGTTATCGGATTGGTGTTCATTATTTCATCCGCGACAAAAAAAGAAATGGGAACTCTTTACTCAGGTCTGGATGAGAAAGAAGCTTCGAAAATCGTCCAAAAACTAAAAGATAATAAAATTGATTATGAACTGAAAGATAACGGCTCAACAATTTCAATTGAAAAAGACAAACTCTATGACACAAGACTAAGCCTTGCAAGCGAAGGCTTACCCGAATCCGGTACAGTCGGATATGAATTGTTCGATAAAACAAATCTCGGGATGTCCGAATTTGTCCAGAAACTTAATTACCGCCGTGCACTTGAGGGTGAATTGGCAAGGACAATCTCTTCTATTGAAGAAGTTAATAAAGCTCGCGTTCAGATAGTTATTCCCGAAAAAACTCTTTTTGAAAAAGACCAGAAACCACCCTCTGCTTCAGTTTGGCTTCACCTGGCTTCGAGCAGGGGATTAAGCAAAGCAAGTATTGAAGGTATTCAGAATCTCGTTGCAGGTAGTGTCGAGGGAATGAAACCTGAAGAAGTCATCATTATTGACCAGAGAGGAAGAACACTCTCCGATACTCCGCAGGAAAATAACACAATTGCCGGCATGTCTTCCAATCAGTACCAGCTTCAGATGAAAGTCGAACATTATATCGGCGACAAAGTCCAATCAATGCTTGATGGTGTGCTCGGCGAGGGTAATTCAGAAGTTAGAGTAAATGCTGATTTGGATTTTGACCAGATTGATAAGACTACAAAAACTTACGACCCGGCAAACCAGGTCGTCAGAAGCGAACAATCTATAACAGAATCTAATTCTACCTCTGATTCGTCGATGCGCAGTGATTCCAACATATCTTATGTCTCACCAAACTCAAATTCGAATCATTCAAAAACGAATACAATCTCGAATTATGAGATACCTGAAACTGTCGAAAGACTGATTAAAGGTGTGGGTAATGTCAAACGACTATCGGTTGCAGCCCTTATCAACGGCTCCTACCTGAAGCAAAACATAAGCGGCAGGGATACGATGCTCTACCAGCCGAGGTCCGACAGCATGATGCTTTCTTTGAGGCAAATCGTCGAAAATGCCGCCGGGTACGACTTTCAGAGAGGCGACCGTGTATCGGTGCTTAATGTACGCTTTGATACCACTCCTGTCGAAGAATTTGGCCCTAAAGAAGTATTAAAATGGTGGCAGGAACCAAATACAAGAATTCTGTTCCTTTTGGCTGCAATATTGTTTACTATGTTCCTGATGTATAGGCTTCTTCAATCAAAACAAATCAAAGAAAGGTTAAGAATTGCTTTCTCCCTGCCGGAAAAAATTTCCGTTGAAGAAGAAGAGGAAGAGGTACAGGAGCAGGCTGACAGGCTCGAGGAGATAGCTCTTGGAGAAGAGCAGCTTCTATTGACTTCCGGGGAACTACCCGAACAGTTACTCCTCGAGGGAGAAGTACCGGGAGGCGAACTGGATGAATATGACGAAGACTCCCTTGGAAGGCCGATTGACAAAGAAGCAATCTCGGAAATGGCAAAAGCAAAACTTGAGTCCGGTGAATTCGGTGGATTCACCGAAGATGTTCTTCTAAAAATGGAATTGAAGAATAAAGTCCAGGAATACATTCATGACCAGACAACCGATGCCGTTAGGATTGTAAGGATGTTGCTATCACAGGAAGTTCCCGAAGAAAGAACAGGTAGCAAATAATAACATATTTTTTAGTAAATTATAAATATTTATGTTCTTGATAAATCTTTAATAATTGATTTAAAATTAATTCAGATTAAATATATATGAAAAAGCAATTGTTAACGACAGCTGAATTATCAGGCAGGCAAAAAGCCGCTGTACTGTTAATGTCCCTCGATGTAGATATTGCAGCAAAGGTATTTAAAGAACTTGACATGCACGAAGTGGAATCCGTTGCTGTCGAAATAACTAATCTTAAAGACCTTGCCCCCGGCGTAGTCGAAGAAGTTATTGAAGAATTCTATCAATTGATGAGTGCTCAAAATTACATGGTGGAAGGCGGTATTGATTACGCTCAGGTTCTCCTTGAAAAATCCTATGGACTAGATAGGGCTAAGGACATTGTCGAAAAGATCAGGGTGCTTACTACTGTTAGAGGATTTAACATTCTGAAAAAAGCCGACCCGCAGCAGCTTGCTAATTTTCTTTCTAAAGAGCATCCTCAAACTATTGCTTTAATTATATCGCACCTTTCGCCCGACCAGGCAGCTGAAGTAATCAATGAATTCAATGAAGATTTGAGAAGTGAAACAATTCTCAGGATTGCTAAGCTCGGGAAAGTATCCCCTACCCTTTTGTCTCAGATTGAACATGTCGTTGATGAAATTGCCGAAACAACTTTATCCCAGGATATGGCTATTGCAGGAGGTGCACAGCTCGTTGCCAACATTCTTAACCGTAGTAACAATGCTACTGCAAAAGCTATGCTCGAAAATATCGAAAGCAATGATTTTGAACTTGCTACTCAAATCAAGCGTCTTATGTTCCTGTTCGAAGACATAGTTACTATTGATGACCGTGGTATCCAGAGAATTTTGAGGGACGTTGATAAACGTGACCTTGCCCTTGCCCTAAAAATTTCAGATGATAAAATCAAGCAGAAAATATTCAAGAATATGTCCGAGCGTGCTTCCGAAGTTGTCAAAGAAGAACTTGAATTTATGGGACCAGTTAAACTAAAAGAAGTTGAAGCCGCACAAATCAGGATAGTTGATTTAATAAAACAACTCGAAGAACAGGAAGAAATATCAATCGGCGGCAAAGGCAAAGAAGACGTTTTCGTTTAATTTATTTGTAACTGGGGAAAGGACTTAAATGAGTCGTTTTGTTATACAATTGCCAAAAAAACTGAACAGAATTGAAATTCAGCGTAAACCTGATTTCAGTTTTAAACAATCAGATGAATATTTCCCTGTTGGTTCGGGTGCTAAGGGCTTCGGAAAATCATCGAAAACCAAAAAAAAACCCGGCGATAAAGAAGTAGTTTCAAAGGCCGTTTTCTCGCAGGATTTTTCTTTCCCCGGCTCAAATGAACCTGTTGAAATTTCAATTAAAGAACTTCCTACACAATTTATTCCAATCGAAACGGCTGACAAACAAAAAAAGGAAGCCTATGAAAACGGTTTTTCAGAAGGCGAGGATTTTGCCGTAAATATGTATAAAAACGAAATTCAATCTTACCAGCAATGGATAAAAAAAATTGATTCTGTCGTTCTTGAACTTAGAAATCAACTAACCGCGGAATTTTCATTGATGGAAGATTCACTTCCAGGGCTCGCAGCACTTGTCGCCGAAAAAATTATTGAAAAAGAAGTTTCATCGAGCTCACAGATCGTAATCGAGCAGACAAGAAAAGCAATTCAATCCCTCGATAATGAAATAATATTCAAAATACATTTAAATCCTGCTGACATCTCAATCTTATCTGAAGTAAAAAGTTCCCTTGTTGATGATTCATCGAGAATTAAAGGTGCTGAAATAGTAGCCAATGACTCGGTTGAACCCGGTTTCTGTCTTCTCGAAACTTCCGTTGGGAAAATTGATGCAAGGATGAAAACACAACTTGAAATTCTTAAAGATACTTTAACCGAAGCTTTCAAAAAAGATAAGATTGAGACAAAACTAAAAGAAATTGAAACGCTGGAAACCGGACAGGAGATGACAAATGCTGACGGCTGAAGCAATCAAACAAAAGGCTTACCCCGCAATGAGGAATACCAGGACTCTTCAATTGAGCGGAAGAATATCAAAAGTCATCGGGCTCGTTCTTGAAAGCGAAGGTCCTAAGGCACCTATCGGTGAAGTTTGTTCTATCAGGGACAGGTATGGTAAAGAAATCTGCCGCTCCGAAATTGTAGGATTCAGGAATAACAATATATTGTCTATGGTTCTTGGTGATTTAACGGAAATATCTCCGGGAACCGAAATTTCAGCAACTGGTGAAACCCTTAGCATTAATGTTGGAGACAGTTTATTGGGCAGAGTCGTTGACGGGCTTGGAAATCCAATTGATGGACTTGGTGATATTTCAACAGGAGAAAAACGTTCGATTTATGCTCCCCCGCCAAATCCTCTTAAAAGAAAAAGGATTCTTGAACCCGTTGCAACAGGTATACGTGCTATTGATGGGATGCTGACTCTTGGCAAGGGACAGCGTATGGGGATATTCTCCGGTTCAGGTATCGGTAAATCAACCCTTATAGGAATGATTGCAAGAAATACTTCTGCTGATATAAATGTCATTGCTTTAATCGGTGAACGCGGCAGAGAAGTCAGGGAATTTCTCGAAAAAGACCTTGGTGACGGTTTGCAAAGGTCTGTAGTCGTTATAGCTACCAGCGATAATCCTCCTCTTGTTAGGGTAAAGGGGGGCTTAGTCGCTACTACAATAGCAGAATACTTCAGGGAAAAAGGGCTCGATGTTATGTTCATGATGGACTCAGCCACGAGGCTTGCCATGGCTCAGCGCGAAGTTGGATTGACGATTGGCGAACCTCCAACGACTAAGGGTTATACTCCTTCGGTTTTCTCTCTTTTACAGAAAATGATGGAAAGGACAGGAACCTCGATTGACGGTTCCATTACTGCACTTTATTCGGTTTTAGTTGAAGGTGACGATATAAACGAACCCATTTCCGATGCATCACGGGGGATTCTTGACGGGCATGTTGTTCTTTCGAGACGTCTTGCTAACCTCGGGCATTACCCGGCAATAGATGTCCTTCAAAGTATCAGCAGATGCAGAAACGATGTAATAACTAAAGAACACAACGAAGCTACCGTTAAAATGCAGGAACTTATGGCTTCATATAGAGAGGCAGAAGACCTTATAAGCGTGGGTGCATATCAGAAAGGTTCAAATCCTAAAATTGACAAAGCTATAGCATTAAACGACAGGATTAATCAATATCTTATGCAGGGAGTGTTAGATACCATTGATTACAAAGATACTGTTGATGAACTAATAAAATTATCAATAAGCTAATTCAAGAAATTATGGCAAAAAGATTCAATTTCCGGCTGGAACCTGTTCTGAAATTAAGAACTCACAAAGTGGTTCAGGCTAAAAATGCACTCAAAATAGCTGCCAACCTGCGTTACAGCAAGGAAGTTGAAATTGATAATAAAGAAAATTATTTTTTAAAATTACTCAATCCTGTTTCAGGTTATTTAAAAGCATCCGAGCTTCAAACCGCTCATTTTCATAAAACGCAGGTTCGCGATGAAATAAAAATCCTGGAGAAAGATAAAATCAAACTAATCGAAATCGAAAATATGAAACGGGCGAATCTCACTAATGCTATGAAAGATGAAAAAATTCTTTTGAAACTTAAAGAAAAACAAATTGCCGCATACAAAGAAGATATCGAAAAAGAAGAAGTTATCACTCTCGACGAAATTGCACGGCATTCCTTCGGTAAAGCCGATATCTTGAAAATATAAATTTAAAGGTTTCCGCCATGAGTACAAAAACATTAATTATGATTCTTCTATCTTTAATAATTGCATTTGTAATTGTTGTCGGCGGATTTTTTTCCATTTATAAATTTGCTCCCTCATGGATCGGTCTCGAAAAACCATCAGTAACTTATACAAAATCAGGCAAGGTTAAAAAATATTACAGGGAACCGTCTATTTCAATTGAAAAGGGCGAGTTCGATGATATGCAGAATAAAATATTACGTGTGGAATTGCTCGAGCATAATATCAGTTCCCTGGTTGTGGACAAAAATAAAATGTCCGATACAATTTCAAATTTGAAAAATTTGATAAGCACTGGTAAAACCTCCCTCCCAAACATGAAGGATTCAATTTCAGCCATTCATAAAAACATAACTAAACTTAAAGATTCATTGTCTAAGCTCTTAATATTGTATTCTTCTGCTTTGAATGAAAGGGATGCTGCAAAGAAAAACCTTGACGAGCTGAAAAAAAATATGCTCGAAACCACAGATTCCGTTAAAAATAAAAGCCTTTCTGAATTTGCTAAAATTTATGATAACTCAGAGCCGGCAAAAGTTGCTAAAATCCTCGAATCAATTAATTCAAAAGATGCTTCAAGAATCCTCAAACTTATGTCTAAGAAGAAAGCTGGCAAGGTTCTTGATGTTATGAATACCGATACAGTCGCTAAAATAATGAAAAAAAGCGGCTCTATTAAATAAAAATGAAATTTAAATCCTCGGACAGGATGTCCGGTAATATGTTTAACTTGTGCAGGATGCACCATTATGGCAGATTCAATCTCGATTCTTAAGAATTCGTCAAAGAATTCAGCAACTAATCCAATGCCCGTAAACCACAGGGACACTAGTGCAAGCGGATATTTCCAGAAAAGCCTTATTAATTCTATCGACAACTTTAAGTCACAAGATAGCAGGGATTCATATAGTAATGCCTCCGGGGACTACACTGAAAATCTTCAGAATAACCAGATTGCATCTGCTCTGCAGGGCATTAACAATGTCCTATCAAATTCTTATAATTCTTTTGATAATCCAGAGCCGCAAGCTCCTGTAAGGTCTTCCTATGATTATACGGACAAATTTTCAAATGAAGATTCAAATGTGAACAGAAATAACTATTCTGATAAACAAACAACAGTCGAATCACCAGTTGATAATAAAAATAAGACAGATATGACTGCTAATAGTAACCAAAAGCCTATTTCTGAACAGGAAGCAGTACGGGATAATTCAAACAATGCGGTTCAGCAAAAATCTCAAACCGCAAAAACTGCAGCTCTAAAAGATGTAAAAGCTGAATCTGCCCTTGCAACTAAATCACAATTAAAAGAACAAGCAGTAGCAGCTGTCGCAGTAAAATTAAATTCCGCAAAAGCTGTTTCTTCTGTTAGCCAGGTGGCTTCAAATTTAATTTCACTTGATAATAAAACATCAAATGCAGTTGCTTCCAACATTTCAAAAAATAAAATTATTCCCGATAAAATTTTATCGAAAGTTCAAGGAGATAGTCTAAAAGAACAGGCATTTAACATTAAAAATACATCAATTAATACTCAAGCTACAAAAAGTGAAATTAAGCAGACAACTGCTAAAACTGCTCAATCAGGACAGGAAATAAAGGATGTAAAAATTCAGAATGATAAGGACTTCGGCAAGATATTTATTAAGCAAAACGAAAATAACTTAAAAGCTCAGGTTACGGCAAACAGCCAGAACATTAAGCCCGATGCAAAAATTACCATTCAGGCTCAGAATCAAAATGTTCAGCCTGATATTGCAAAAAACAATATCGGTAATGTTCAACAGCAAAAGGTCAAAGATGAAATACCAGCAGCAATATTTGAAAAATTGCAGGGAAGCAATAATAACCAGTCAAATTCAAATAGCAGCTTTGGCAATCTTGCAGGGAATCCTTTCGCGACAACAATGGAAGTTGGCAAAGGACTCGACCTGACAAACTCGGTTGGACTGACAAGCGTCAGGTTGCAAGACATTGCCGAGAAAACCCTGCAATTAACAAAAAATCTTCAGAACAATACAACAGCAATAGCAAGGCTTCTTCTAAAACCGCCTTCTCTCGGCACTGTTCTTATTGAAATTACAATGAAAGATAACGTTGCTCAGTTAACCCTTAGAGCCGACACTAAAGAAGCGGTTAAAGGTCTTGAGAGCCAGATATCAATACTTAAAGACAAGCTTAATCAAGATGGAATAAAAACTCAAAATATTAAAATAGAAGTAAGGCATATGGAAAATGATTTAACTGATAATCACTCATTTTCCTGGGGTAGCAATGCACGGCAAAAAGAAAAAGGGTCAAATAACAGGCAGTTTATTCACTCATTCGCATTATTAAACGAACTCAGGGACGAGTCTTCAGGTTTAAACAATGAGGGTATAGACAACACTATTTTGACTCAGAATATTTTTTAACATTTATCAGCAAGGAGGCTGCCCCTATGACGACAGATAGCATTACAAATGCAACACAAAGTTCCCAGACCGGTACAGGCCAGCAAACTACGGGAACAAACAATACGATTTCCAAGGATGAGTTCCTGAAGCTTTTAACATATCAACTTAAGTCTCAGGACCCGCTCAGCCCTATGGACAACCAGCAGTTTGCATCACAGCTTGCACAATTTTCTCAACTCGAGCAACTAACTAATATCAGCTCATTATTACAGCAGGAAGTGCAATCGAATGCAGTTTTATCTCAGACTATGACCAATTCCGCTTTACCCGGTTTGTTGGGGAAATATGCTAAAGCATTAACTAATACTGCTCATTTCGATGGTTCTAACAATGTCCAGCTTGGCTATAATATGCCCTCTAATGAAGCTTCCGGTGATATAACTATCAAAGATTCTTCAGGTAATGTTGTAAGAACAATCGAACTTTCAGCATCCGATTTGCATAGTGGTGAACATAACGTCGAATGGGACGGAAAGGATGATAAAGGAAACACTCTCCCATCAGGCGATTATACCTTCCAGGTTAATGCTAAGGACAGCAGCGGAACGTCATATACCCCTGATTGTTATGCCTATGGCAAAATTGAAGCTGTCAGGTTTAAAACAAATGGTACTTTCCTTGTCATAAACGGTTTGGAAATACCTTTGCAGAACATTACGGATATATCAACGGAAAATTAAATTTATTAATTATTACTTATAATGACAAACAATTTATTAAATAATTCAGGAGGTGATTATTTTGCCGGAAATTGACGGAATAATGCTCCCATTTCTACCGGCAGGCGGTGTCGATGAACTTAAGAAGCAGACACTTCACCC
>DAHXMP010000166.1 GCA_027371665.1 Bacteroidota bacterium
TTTATCTGTTGAATAAAATAAACCACCTTTTTCTTTTGATGAATTATCAAAACCATTGAATACACATACAAACCAAAAATAATCACTATAATCCAAATTAACCACAACATCCTTACACCAATAATACATATCGGGAACTGAAACATCAGACCATTGCTGGGTTGACGGGCTATAAACAAAACAGCCTGAGCTTGGAGTGAACCGGTTATTTACAATATGACCGGAATAAGTGCAGATGACAGTCCCGTCATTCAGAACTTCCACCGTTGCGGGATGCCCTTCTGTCCTCGGCGGATTCGAAAGCTTAGTCCATGTAGAAGCCGGTCCATCATTCAGTTCATTTGTAACATAGATTCCGCCTTCCGTCGAATGGACAACGCTTGCGTACATCCTGTTAGAATTCGACGGGTCAATTGCAATCCAGAAAACAGGATGGCCGAAATAATGCAAATCCTGCCAAGTAGAACCATAGTCTGTCGAGTAAATTATTCTTCCTTCGTTATCAATTGAATCGAGCGGGTCATCCTTCAATTTTGTGCTTTGATACATATCAGGAACGCCTGATGTTGCTGCATAAATTATACTATCGTTTTGCTTGCCTGTTATCCTGTAAACAGAATTTTCATTAATTCCAGAGTAATTGAATGACCAAGTTACACCTCTGTCGGTACTGCGTATTAAACTATAATCCGATAAACAAGCCAACAAATAATTTGAATTTTTAACAAAATAAATTTGCCAGCAGGACATATTTTCCAAACCGATACTTCTGTATGCCTTTCCTTTTGGTGTCGGCTGGTTTGCAGGATTTTCACTGTTTGTGTATGCCTCTTGCCATGTTGTTCCTCCGTTCGTCGAGGTATGAACGAAGCCTTCGTCTGTTATTAGGAGGGTATCGGGATTGTTTCTTGCTACGTCAATTCCTAAGACAGAGCCTGCCCGAGTCCAGCCGTAATCGCCTCCGTCGCCGCACCAGCCCGTATATATGTTCTGATTGTTATCCGTTATAAAAACCTGGTTCCATGTCGTGCCGCCGTCTGTGGATTTAAGTACATCAGGTTCTCCCCAAATCGTTGCTCCGCCAAGATACACAGTATTGATATTATTATCAGCCATCGCAACGAACATTGGGTAATCGCTTGTCAGGTCAATTCCCGCAGATTTCAATACCCATTGTGCAGAACCGATATTAAAGGAATATATTCCTTGGGGCGTTTCATAGTAATCGTCGCCTTCTAATCCGGGCCAAACGTAATCGCTCGAACCTGTAATGCAGAACAGCCTCACCGTATTTCCTTCTTTTGCTCCTGCCATCGAATACATTTTTTCTCCCGGTAGAATGCCCTGTGTCTGCCTCATATTAAAACTGCTCCCGCCGTTAGTTGAAACGAGCAATCCGTCGCTTGTACCTATGTAAATATTGTCATTATCAAAAAAGGCTCCAGCCGTTACTACGCCATTAATTTCATCACTTGTGGTGTAAATGTTCGTGAATGTATTGCCGCTGTCTTTTGAAAAATAAATGTTCGTATAAGATGAAATCACGACTCTTCCCGGTTCGTTGTAATCGGCAAATATGTTATAAATTTCATCGTACTCTCCTATGGGATTGTTCTTCAGGCTGTCCCATGAATTGCCGCCGTCGGTGCTTCTTGCAGGGTAATAATTATCGTTTAAGCCTTTGATAGCAAAAGTTAAATCCGGGTCTTTTGTGAACCGCACAAAAGTATTCGTTCCTCCCTGGAATA
>DAHXMP010000079.1 GCA_027371665.1 Bacteroidota bacterium
GAGGAATCGAACATTAAAATTACTACTCCTCACGACATTGACCTCGGCAGTCTCAAAGTCTGAACCTGAAGCAACATATCTTAGCTCTTTGATGGCTTTATCCAAATCGGGAAAGTTGAATCCGAACATTGATTTAAAATATTTTATTGAGCGTTCGGCAACAGCCAGGTAATTTGAGGATAAAACAGAATCTGAATTACCTTTCTTAAGTGCTATCACTCTTAATTTATAGTTCCCCTGTGCGATTTTTCCATTATATGGAACTTTCAGAAACAATTGAGTAACCTTATTACCGACATACTTCCTGATTATTTTTGAAGAATCTACGATGTTTTCATTTTTATCTAAAAGCTGATAAATAAAATCCGCAGAATCAACTTCTGAATTATTGTAAGCTTCAAAAAAGACGAAATAGCCATCCCCTAAATCACCGACATTATCAGATATATGTGGAGTTATCGAGTACTTACCCTTATCTTCCTCGATTGTGCTGACTAACATTATACCGCTCAAAGCAAAAGGAAACTCCGAAAAATTCAAAACAGTCATTGTTCGTGATTTTTCAAATGTCAAATTGTCAATTCCATCAATCAGTAAGGCTTTTAAATTATATTTACCTTTCGGCAGCATAAGAATAGTTTGAGTATAATCAAATTTCCCTGTTCCTCCTTGTGTTGAGAAATAATCAGTCTCCCTGACTGAACGGTGAGTTCTTTTTTCTTCGATTACTTTATTATTTGAATCAATTGCTTTAACGACAATGTCATATTCTGCTCCATACACATCTCCCGATTTCATAAAATCCAGTGTCTGATAAGGTACTATTGCATAAACATCAATTCTCGAAACAGAATCATTATCCGATTTAAAGCAAATAGCATCGAGATAAAATGATGTTCCGGCGTGAATCTTAAGGCTGTCCTGAGAATAAAGATTAGATAAAGAAATTAGCAGAAATAACAAAACAAAAGTTATTTTCAAATAACCAAATTTTACAGTTAAAATGTTTCGGATAGATACTTTTAAATTATATCTAATAAACTTATAAAAATCATCCATAATTTTATTTTCTGATTTTAAAATTTAAAGTTAATCAATTTGACGGAATTATTTGATAAATTGTTTAGAAAATAAAATCCTGATTAAAGATTTTTGATTTTTGTAACTTTATTTCATCTCATAAAAACAATCTTTACAGTTTCTGTTTTGCTTACCAAAAATAATGTAAGAAAGTATACCCCCGGGTTCAATTTATTTTTTTGAAATGAAAATAATATATTATGTTCACCTTTATTTTGCATTCCATCAGCAAGAATGGCAAGTTCCTCTCCGAGTGTGTTTACTAAACTTAAACGAACATTTTCTGATTCCGGTAAATAATAATTGAACATAGCACAATCTGATACCGGATTGGGATAAATAGACAATACAAATGATTGAACAATGTCAACAGGTTTTACCTCAGTGGGCATGGAACTTTTGAATATACCTGAAGCAGTACAGGCATACAGAACGTCATTGCCATCGAGATAAAGGGAGTAATAGTCGAGATGAGGCAATGTATCAAGATAAGGCTGCCATGATATACCTATATCCTTCGATATATAAACTTGTTCCGGATATCCGATGCAGAATAATGAACCTTTGTAATTACAAATTAAATCATTTATTATTCCAATCGAATCATTAATTACATCCCAGTTTTGTCCATCATCGTGGCTAATTAACAAACCGTCGGATGTGTTAAGAAGCAAAGAACCATCTGGCATTTCCAGCATGTAAAAATTACGGGAATCAGGAGCTATGCCGTTTCTTAATACACGCCATGTATTGCCTACATCATTTGAGAAATAAATTCCATTATCAATTATTTTCCAATCATTGTATTTTCCTGCAAACAGATTGCCCTTCCTATCAATCATAAAGGTATTACTCACTATACGCTGTGATAAAATATTTCTGAATGTAGATTCATTTTGTTTTAACATATACAAGCCGATGCCATCATCTGCGTAATATATATTGTTGTTTTTGTCAGCCTTAATAATATTGTTTCCGTGGGGGAAGAAGTCAAATACATTTATCCAGCTTGAACCTGAATCTGTAGATTTATAGACCCCATTTGAAGTTGAAACATAAATATTTTCTAAAGAATCGAGAACAATAGAATATACATCATTGCTGTAAGTATAAAAATTATTGAAAACATTAGTCCAGTTTTGTCCTCCATCATCTGAAGCATATAAGCCTCTTCCCAAAGTACCGGCTAATATCCTGTTGTTTTTATCAACCACCATCGTAAAGATGAGTAAATTATCGAGGCCGTTATTTTTTTCTTCCCATTTTGCCGAATCTTTTTTCTGTCTCCACACGCCATTATATTCATTAATAGTGAAAACATCTCCCGATTGATTAACTAAGGCACCAAAAACAGAGTTGCTCGGCAAACCGGTTCTTTGCCAATTAACACCATCGTCGGTTGACTTATATAATCCTTTGTAATCCGTGCAGGCATAAAGTACATTTGAACTGTCTCTTACGATTTTGTATATCCTGGTACTATCTAATGCAACAAGAGCCCATGTAAAGCCACCGTCATTTGAAATTCTGATGCCTTTATCTGTTCCTGCTAAAATATCCCCGTTTTCTTTTAATAACAAAGAATGAACGTCATAGCCTTTTAAACTAAGGGAATCCCATGTCATTCCATCATTAGTCGAACGGTAAACGCCCCAGTGACTCATTTCACAGCCGGCAATCAAATTCCCATTTTTATCATACATAATCGTTTTGACTTCGGAATAATTTGAATCAATTATTCCAAGTTCCTGATATGTTCCCGAATCGGGGTTATATAAACTTATTCTGCCTCCATTTGCAATGATATAGTATCCATTATCTTTTTTGAGCCAGGCATCTATTGAATTATAATATTTGGTTGAATGCCACGAATTACCTCCGTCGCCCGATTCCATTACCCAGCCTGACCAAACATCACTTGAACCTTCCCAATATGAAATAAGGATATGCTCATTTGAAACAATAATGTTTTTAAGCCAATAAAATTCATTAATAGGCGGCAGGTTAATTTTGAACCAATTCTCGCCGTTATCGGTGGATTTATAAAGATGGTCCATCCCGGTATAAAGATTTCCGCTTTCATCAATGCCAATGCAGTCCAGCCTTCCTCCATATGGCCCATTAAGTTTTATCCAGTTATTTTCGGATTTCAAGGGTAAGGCAAAAAGAGATGAAAATAACAAAATAATAATTATCCGATTTTTCATGATGATTAATGAAAAGATAAAATTTAAGAATATAATATATATTTAAAATTAATTATCTATCTCACTGACAAAAAAATCTATTCCATAAAAAGGAACGGCTTCCAGTTTTCGTCAACCTTACCCATATATTGAGTAATAAACAGGATATGATGAGGCCTTCTCGGCTTCTTAAAAAGGGATATTCCGGCTTCTTCGGGTGTACGGTCTGCTTTTTTGTTATTACATTCCTTGCAGGCGCTAACAAGATTATCCCATGAATCGTTTCCACCCCGTGATTTTGGAATAATATGGTCAATTGTCAGCTCATGTGATTTAACACCGCAATACTGACATCTGTAGCCGTCGCGTTTAAGAATGTTTCTCCTTGACAGCTCTATTTTTTTGAATGGGATTTTGATATAACGGGCAAGCCTGATTACACTCGGGAAAGGCATCGTTGTACTAACCGAACGAACGACTCTTCCATCGCGTTTTGCTATGATTTCAGCTTTGGTCAAAAATACAAGTATGATAGCTTTTTTGGCACTGCAGACAGAGACCGGCTCGTATGACTGGTTGAGTATCAGTACCCTGCCATTTGGTAAAGGATTAGAATTTACCTGTTCTCCTGAAAATAGGTCTTCCTTCTCATTCTCATCAGATTGATTGAAGGCTTTTCACTCCCTGTAATAAACTTAGAATATTAACAATTAATAATCAATTAGTCTTTATAACCGTTTAACTTAAGGAATTATTTTAAAAAGTCAAAATTTTGATTATAGATATTTTATTGGAATAATTAAATTTAATAAAATTATTCATTCTTTTAATTTTGATTAAACATCAACTCTTCAATTCAGGATTCTTATTCTTTGCTCTCGATTCTTCAGCCAGCTTGTATTTGTATTTAATGTATTTGTCCATGATTTTTTCATCGGTTTGTGCAAGTATTTGGATTGCAAGCAAGCCTGCATTCTTGCCGCCGCCAATGCCGACAGTCGCAACCGGCACTCCCGGAGGCATCTGCACAATCGAGAGAAGGGAATCGAGCCCGTTCAGTGCCTTCGACTGAATAGGCACACCGATTACTGGCAGGGGTGTATTTCCGGCAATAACGCCCGGCAGGTGAGCCGCTCCGCCAGCTCCGGCAATGATTACTTTGATTCCTTTCTGGTGTGCGTTCATTCCGAACTCGATTGTATCGAGTGGAGTGCGGTGAGCGGAGAGAACTTTCATTTCATAAGAAACACCGAACTCTTTGCAAATATCCGCAGCTTGTTTCATTATCGGCAGGTCGGAATCGCTTCCCATGACGACTGCTATTTGTGGTGCTTTCTTTGCCATATTAATCCTTATGATTTGTTGTGTTTTCTTTTGTTTCATTGTTTTCATCCGAAACTTTTACGTATAATTCGCCATTGAGAAATTTCTCGGCGATGACTTCAGCTATTGCTTTGCGAATCATTCCGTCGAAGCCTGTCGGGTCAACCTCGTATTCGCTTTCACCATCCTGTTCTTTTTTGTCAACTTTTTTCATAATAATTAACCATTGAAAAAATCAAATATAATCAATATAAAATGAACGCTATAAATAAAAACTTATTGATTACAAATTTTTTTTCGCTTCGCTTTAATTCAATTGAAAGCCCGCTTTGCTTTGTCGAATAGTAAATATTCGTTAATTTTGTTAATTATATCAATGAAATTGTTTTTAATTTACTAAACCCTTGATAACAAATAGAAAATATACAATTATTAAAAATTAAAGGTAAAATATTCGATGATTGAAGGCCATATTATTCAGGTTATAGGTCCCGTTGTGGACGTGGAATTTACTGACGGGCAGATTCCGTCAATGTTAAACGCTTTGGAAATTCCGAGGACATCACCCGAAACAGGCAAGGAAGATGTTTTGATTTGCGAAGTTCAGCAGCATTTGGGAGAGGACAGGGTACGCTCTGTTGCTATGGATTCGACAGACGGATTGGTCAGAGGAATGAAGGTTTATGACACTGGCTCACCAATATCAATTCCTGTGGGCCCCGAAGTGCTTGGAAGGCTCATGAGCATTACCGGCAAAGGAATTGACGGGAAAGGCGAAATTACTACAAAAATCAAATATCCTATTCACCGCCCCTCACCTGAATTTAAATCGCTGACTACAAAGAAAGAAATGTTCGAAACCGGAATAAAAGTTATTGACCTAATCGAACCTTTTACCAAAGGCGGCAAGACAGGCTTATTCGGTGGTGCCGGTGTCGGCAAAACCGTTATTATCCAGGAATTGATTCATAATATAGCTAAGCACCACGGCGGATTCAGCGTTTTCGGCGGTGTCGGCGAACGTACACGCGAAGGAAATGACCTTTATCTCGAAATGAAAGAATCCGGCGTTATTGATAAAACGGCACTCGTATTCGGCCAGATGAACGAGCCCCCCGGTGCACGTCTGAGAGTTGGTTTGACGGCTTTGACTGTCGCGGAATATTTCCGCGATACGGAAGGTAAGGATGTATTGTTGTTTATTGACAACATTTTCCGTTTCATACAGGCAGGCTCGGAAGTGTCGGCTCTTCTCGGGCGTATGCCTTCGGCTGTTGGCTATCAGCCGACACTTGCTACTGAGCTCGGCGTTCTCGAAGAAAGAATTGCCTCGACCGATAAAGGCTCGATTACGTCAGTGCAGGCTGTTTATGTACCAGCTGACGATTTAACGGATCCAGCACCAGCAAATACATTTACTCACCTCGATGCAAAGACTGTGCTTTCGAGGCAGATTTCTGAACTTGGTTTGTATCCAGCAGTTGACCCGCTCGACTCTACTTCGAGAATCATGGACCCGAATGTAATTGGCGATAATCACTACGATACGGCAATGAAAGTGAGATTAGTGCTTCAGAAGTACAAAGACCTCCAGGATATCATTAACATTCTCGGTATGGATGAGCTTTCCGACGAGGATAAACTGACGGTTTACAGGGCAAGAAAGATTCAGAAATTTTTCTCACAGCCTTTTGCCGTTGCAGAGCAGTTCACGGGCTATGAAGGCAGATATGTTAAAATCGAAGATACAATAGCAGGTTTCAATTCTATCCTTAACGGCGAATGTGACGAAGTAAACGAGTCCCTGTTCAGCTATGCGGGTACGATTGACGAAGTGTTCGACAGGTCTAAGAAGCAGAATCAATAAGCAAAATTAAAAGCAGGAAATTATGGAAGAAAATAAATTGATGGATGTTGAAATAGTAACTCCTCAAAAAATTGTTTATTCGGGAAAAGCTGTTTCTGTTACCGTTCCCGGTACGCTCGGCTCTTTCCAGGTCTTGTACAGCCATGCTCCGATTGTATCATCTCTCGATATTGGAATAGTAAAAGTTGTGGACAAAGCAGAGAAAACAATTTATTTTGCCACCACACCCGGATTTTCAGAAGTCAGAAATAACAAAATCTCAGTCTTAGTCGAAACAGCAGACGAAGCAAGCTTAATTGATAAGGAAGAAGCACAGGCAGAACTGAAAAAATTACTCGATGAACTCGGCAAAGCCAAATCCCGCGAAGAAAAAGACCAGATAAAAAAGCTCTGCGATATTCATGCAAACAAGCTGAAAGCGGTGGAGAAGCTGAAATCAAGTGAATAATATGAATGATTTTAAAAAAAATATCGAAAAAGTTTTTGAGTTAAACGAAATAGTTAAAAATAATAAATACGTAGATAAAAAAGTTATAGAGGAAGCTCGAAAATTAAGGGATGAAGCCAGGAAATTTGGCCATGAAGTTAAGAGCGGTTACAACTTAACTCCCCCTTTAGGGAATCAAATTCTTCTTACAAAAAGAGAGTTATAAGATCCTCCTCCTTGTCGAAACAGCCGACGAAGCAAGCACAATTTACACAGAAGAAGCACAAGCAGAACTGAAAAAATTACTCGCTGAACATGACAATGCCAAATCACGTGATGAAAAAGAACAAATCAAAAAGCTATCGAATATACAAGCAAACAAGCTGAACCTGCAGATATTTATGTAAAATATCGTAATTTTTTCGTGAGTCTATTCATAAAATGATGAAATAATAAAAAAAATGCTTTCCATAACTTGCTCATAATAAAAAGAAAAGCGGATTTTGTCTTCTGGATAAACAAATAAAATAAGACTTTTTTGAAAAAAAACCAATTAAATGTCTGATTTTTTTGCGAATTTTGTAAAATTTTTTTAGTACATATTCATATTCAGTTTTAATGCCGGCTAAAATACATAAGGAAAATAAATTTATTGGAGAAGGAATTACATATGACGATGTATTAATTATTCCTTCTTATTCCGAAGTTCTGCCAAGGGAAACAAATTTAGAAACCCGGCTGACAAAAAAAATAAAACTTAATATTCCTTTACTCAGTGCCGCAATGGATACGGTTACCGAAGCTGAAATGGCTGTTGCACTTGCACGCGAGGGCGGCATGGGTGTTATTCATAAGAATCTCTCTGTAGAAAAGCAGGCTGATATGGTTGACAGGGTGAAGCGTTCCGAAAGCGGAATGATTATGAAGCCTATTACACTTACGATTCACAAAACCGTCAAAGATGCCCTCGACCTCATGTCAAAATTTCATGTATCAGGTATCCCTGTCGTTGATGAGAAAATGAAACTAATTGGTATTGTTACAAACAGGGATTTAAGGTTTAATCCCCATCCAAACGACAGTATCGAAAAATACATGACAAAAGACAGGCTTTTCACGGTTCCGCTCGGTACAACCCTGGAGGATGCCGAACAATTGCTTCAGCAGCACAGAATTGAAAAACTGCCCGTCGTTGATAAGCACAATGTACTTCGCGGATTAATAACATTCAAAGACGTTCAGAAGAAGAAAAGGCACCCCAATGCATGCAAGGATAAACATGGGCGGCTTCGTGTTGGGGCGGCTATAGGTGTTGCATATAATCCTCTTGAAAGAGTTGCTGCTTTACTCGAGGCCGGTGTGGATGCTGTTTTCGTAGATACTGCTCACGGCCATTCCAAAGGTGTAATTGAAACAGTCAAAAAAATTAAAGCAAAATACCACGACTTGGATGTCATTGCAGGAAATATTGCGACTGCCGAAGCTGCAATAGCATTGATGGATGCAGGTGCAGACGGTTTGAAAGTCGGAATCGGCCCCGGAAGCATCTGCACAACGAGAGTCATTGCAGGTGTAGGAGTTCCCCAACTTACCGCAATAATTAACGTTGCTGAAGTTGCACGGAAGAGGGATGTACCTGTTGTTGCAGACGGTGGGATTAAGCAGACAGGTGACTTAGCCAAGGCTTTAGCAGGAGGAGCCGATTCCGCAATGATTGGCGGTTTATTCGCAGGGCACGAAGAAAGCCCCGGTGAAAAGATTTTCTACGAAGGCAGGGTGTATAAAATATACAGGGGCATGGGCTCCCAGGGTGCTATGCACGAAGGCTCGGCAGACAGGTATTTCCAGGACGTAGAAGAGGAAATTGCAAAGCTGGTTCCCGAAGGAATCGAAGGACGTGTCCCATATAAAGGTACCGTTGCAGACACAATCTACCAGCTAATCGGGGGATTAAGGGCAGCTATGGGCTACAGCGGCTGCAGGACAATACCTGAATTAGTGCAAAAAGCCCGGTTTATCAGGATTACCTATGCCGGCTTGAGAGAATCTCACCCCCACGATGTAAGAATAACTAAAGAATCTCCAAATTACTTTGTTAAATAATTAAAGATAGAAAGATATGGCAAAAACAATAACAAATGAAGCGGTAAAGGCACCATATCCTAAAATTACCGATAAGAGACTGGAACAAATCAGGTTTACTATGGAAGACCTGAAAGTTGATGCAGTAGTCATCACATATTTACCGAATATCCGATACCTTACAAATTTTTCAGGCTCCAATGCCGTGATATTTATTACATTTGAAGAAATACATTTTTTTACTGACGACAGATACGAAGAACAGATTAAAACGGAATTATTCCCTCTACCGAATCTGAACACATATATTACAAGGGAAGTTTGGAAATATGTGAAAAAGAAAAAAGTATTAAAACAAGCTACTACTTTGTCTTTTGAATCCGACAGGGTTACTTATTCCGATGCAGTTGCAATACGAAACCAGCTCAGGCCTCTTAAATTTAAGCCTGCTGTTAATCTTGTCGAAAGATTCACTGTACCTAAATCACCGGAGGAAGTAGATTATATTCAAAAAGCCTGCGATATTTCCTTAAAGACACTCGACAAAGTTCTGAAAAAAGTCAAGCCCGGAGTCAGCGAAATTGACCTCGCAATTGACATTGCATATGTATCAAGACAGCTCGGCTCCGAAGGAGACCCGTTCGACATTATCGTTACCAGCGGCCCCAGGGGGGCTATTGTCCATGGCAAACCTACAGACAGGATAATCAAGCCGGGCGATTTGATTATTTTCGATTTCGGAAGCAAAGTTAACGGATTTTGCTCAGATATGACAAGAACTGTTGCCGTCGGCAAGGCTACGAAAGAACAAAAGAGTATGTATAAAATGCTCGTCCAGGCTAAAGATGCCGCGGTAACCAATGTCCGTCCCGGCATGAACGGCAAGACACTCGATGAGTATTCCCGAAGCATTATCAAAAAAGGCGGTTTCGGTAATAATTTCCAGCATTCCCTCGGCCATGGAATCGGGCTGATGGCTCATGAAATGCCTACAATTACTTTCAGGATGAACGACCAGATTGTGCCTGAACATGCAGTTATCGCAATCGAACCGGGAGTTTATTTTCCCGATAAGTTCGGCATGAGAGTGGAAGATTTGGTACAGGTTACCCGGACAGGCGGGAAATACATAACAAAAGCTCCTAATGAACTTGTGGTCGTATGATATTTATCTGAGAAGAAAATGTACTGTTATAACGGGCAATTGTGATGAATGAAAAAATTGTCCTTATAATTGCTTATTATTTCCCACCTATGGGATTGAGCGGTGTTCAGCGGGTTGTGAAATTTGTCAAATATCTTCCCGAATTCGGATGGAAACCGCTCATTCTTACGGACACGCCTTCTTCTTTTTATGCTTTCGACGATACTTTATTCATGGATTTAAAGAATCCCGAAATCGAGATATTCAGGACAAGTGGGAAAAAAGCTGAAACCGAAGAACGAAAGCCGAAAACCGTCAGGCTGCCTTCATACGCCGTTCAGAAGCTCGGCAGGTCTTTCCTGCAATTTTTTTACCAGCCGGACAGCAAAATCAATTGGAAGGATAAAGCATTAACCGTCGGGAAGCGGCTTTTGTCGAAATACAAAGTTGATGTGATTCTCGCCACTGCACCGCCTTATACGGATTTTTTAATTGCAAATGAACTATCCAAAGAATTTGACATTCCTTTCATCGTGGACTACCGCGACCCCTGGATTGACAACCCATTCCATTTTTATGCCACTCCGTTTCACAAGTCTTACAGCATAGGCCTGGAAAGGGAGATTCTCACTCATGCGAACAAGGCAATCGTAGTGTCGAGAGGCATCAAGGAACAGCTCGTACAGCGCTACGGATTTATTTCGCACAACGACATTACGATAATTTCACACGGATACGACCCGGACGACTTCAGTCAACTATCACACATCAAGCCCAGTCCTTATAAATTCACGATTACACATTCCGGGGTTTTCCAGGATAACAGGACACCGAAATATTTTCTGAAGGCACTGGCTTCATTCATGGACAAAAATCCGAATGCCCGCAACGAAATCGAAGCACGCTTTGTCGGCGTTATGCGAAAGAGCCACCAAAGGCTGGTTAAAAGATACGGCTTGACAAACAATGTTATAATGACGGGTTACGTTTCCCATCTCGAGAACGTGAAGCATCTCCTCGAATCGGATGTGCTGTGGCTGATGCAGAAAGATACCGCACGCACTCCCGGCAAGCTTTACGAGTATTTCGGTGCGGCTAAGCCTTTACTCGCCTCGCTTCCCGAAGGCATCCTCAAAAAGCAGGCACTCGAAACAAATGCCGCGATTGCAACCGCCCCCGACGACATCGCCGCAATTGAAAAAGCAATCGGCACATTTTATCAACTCTGGAAAAACAACAACCTCCCCAAGCCCAAAGCCGAGTTCATCCGTCAATTCGACCGCCGCAACCTCACCGCCGAATTAGCACGTGAACTGGAGCTTGCGAGGGAGATTTAAAATAACATTTGATGAAAATGAATATTGTTTTCTGTACCTATATTTTTTCCAATGAGATTTGAAATATCAACAACTGCACCAAATTTTATAAATACCGAATAAAATTTTTCATAGTTATTACCCCAATAAATCATCGCACAGGACATTGGTGCACCTTTACCACCGCCATTGCCATTGACCAAAAATTTCAATCTTGTATCATATAAAAAACATATTGCCCGGGCTTTTGAATAAACATATTTCTTCCAGTGGCTTGTATTTGTAGCTACAGGTACAAGTGCCAATACTTCGGAATTATAATCATAATGAGCCTTACTACATTTAGCAAGCCAATTTTTAATAGTTGTGTTTCTTTTTCTATCAGCACCATAAGGAGGATTAACATAAATGGTCGGATAATTCCATGATTCTTTAAGCCCATCATGAAAAGGAAGTTTATATTCAATTTTTGCTCCAACTATTGAATGTTCATTGGAACATGGGTCAAGAGCGATTTCACCACCGAAAACTTCCTTAACAGCATCAATATACTTCTGTGGTGTTCCCCAATCCTGACTTTGACTATTTACAGTTCTCCCTGCCGACATAATTTATAAAAATTGCTCCCAAGATTTATTTTTTAAATTATACAATTGATTTTTTAATAAATCAATGCTCTTATTATCTGAAGAAATAACATTAAACCACTTTTCAACTGAATGTATATTTTTTTAAAACATTCATTTTTAGTCTTTGAAGAATTCTGAGATTTGAACATGTAGTGCTTTTGATAATTTTTCAACAACAGCAATTGAAACACTTCTCTCGCCTTTTTCTATGCTTGGTACATACGTTCTGTCTAAATCAGCTAATAAGGCTAGTGATTCCTGTGATAAACCCTTTTCAATCCTTAGTCGTTTGAGATTTTTTCCAAATTTCTTTTTAATTTCCATAATGCAAATGTCTTTAATTATAGACTTCTGTACAACGGACAACTGTCAACATATATTTGATTGTTTAAAAAATTTATCAATGAATTTTTTTAAAAATGAAAAAAAAAT
>DAHXMP010000199.1 GCA_027371665.1 Bacteroidota bacterium
GACTCGGTTCATTTTTAAGGAAACACAGGCTCGATGAATTTCCTCCACTATTGAATGTGCTTAAAGGTGAGATGAACATCATAGGCCCGAGACCAGAAATCTATGATATTTTATTTCCAATTCATCTTTAATACTCATTAAGATTTCTTTTTTTCTTGATACAAGCACAAGATTTGTTCCCGTTTCAGCAAGGATTTTTGCGAAAGACAATCCTATGCCTGAACTTGCCCCAGTGATGATTGCCATTTTAAAAATATTTTTCATAAAAAAATTACAACTCGATTATCTTGCAAAATTTCCTGTAAACATATACTTGATTGTTTTGAATATAATCATAAAATCCATCCGTGGGGAAAGATTGCTTATATAAAATTTATCAAATTCAAGTTTTTTTATATTACCTTCAATTGTAACTGTATGTGCCATATTAACCTGTGACCAGCCTGTTATGCCTTGCGGTATTATCTTTCTGATTTTATATTTAGGTATTAACGCCGAGAAAACTTTATACAATTCATAGATTTCTGGTCTCGGGCCTATGATGCTCATCTCACCTTTAAGCACATTCAATAGTTGAGGAAATTCATCGAGCCTGTGTTTCCTTAAAAATGAACCGAGTCTTGTTACTCTTTCATCCTGGTGGATGAAATAATTATTGATACCTGAGTGCATATCTTTCATCGTCCTGAATTTATACATCATAAAAAGTTGCCCGTCTTTTCCTGCTCTTGCCTGCTTAAAAATAATTTTCCCCCTGAAATCGAAAAAAACAAGACAGGATATTACCAGAAAAAGGAAAATTATGACAGGGGATATTATTATCATAAAAATTATTTCAATTGCATGTCGCAGTTGGAAAGCTAAGTTTGAAGGATTAACATAACAAATATCGGCGTCATCATCTGATTTGTCAAAATTGCTGATGTATGCAATATTACTTAAATCGTTCCTCATGAGTCCAATCCTCCCTTTTCGATTAATTCACTGATTGAAACAAACTTAAATTGATTCAACAATCTCTCTAATTTATCTTGTGTTTTATTAATGTTATAATATTTTCGTATTTTATTTAAACCGTGAACAAAATTAACAGGCAGGGAATTTGAAAGTTCCCAGGGATGTATATAAAAAATACCATACCCGTTCTGTTCATTGCACTTATTGAAAAGATAGCGGAATAGCGGATACGGATAAAACCTGAAATAAGCACCACCGCTGCATGGAATCCTGACTTTGAATAGTTTGGCACAACTTAACGGAATTTCCAATATACCAGATTTGTGGATGAAAGGGTTAATACTCTTTTTGCCCGAACCATAAGCGGGGTGAAAACGAACCGGATATACTGACGAATCATATTTGAAGCCTAAACCTTTTAATGCATTGTATAAATTATCCGAACTATTATTAATGGAAAAATTTGGAGCCCTGTAACCTTCAGGTTTAATACCACAGGAAGAATAAATAGCATTAATTGACAATTCAATATCTTCTGTTAACTTTACTTCATCCATTTTTGAAACAGGTTTATGGTTATATCCATGACACGCTATTTCGTGTCCTTCATTTGCTATTTCACATATCAAATCAGGGAGAATCTCCGCTACTTTGCCAAGAACAAAAAAGGTGGCACTGTTACCGGAATTTTTAAGTAATAAAAGAATTGTTTTTGTGTTGCTAACTAAATTTTTTAAATATTCATCTATGGCTCCTGATTTTATGTAACTTTCGTTTTCATAAGAACAGAACCAATCCTCGAGGTCCACAGTGAATACGTTAATCATTCCGCTGCACCTAAAAAATTTCTATATCCGATTTACATGGCATCATTTTTTTTACATCCCTGTTTTTATAAATAATATTTTTAAATACATGAAAAAAGAACCATAATGGTATAAATGAATTTCTTCCGAACTTTCTAAACGGTTCCCTTGTTAACCTGAAAAGCCATTCGAGCCTTAATCTCCTGATTATTTTTGGTGCCCTTGGCAATCGTTGAGAAATGAAATCGAATAAACCCCCGACACACCATATTGCTTTAACATTGAGTTTTTGATAATTTCTCAAAATGAAATCAAGCTCATTCGAAGCTCCCATGCCGATTATGAGTAAATCACATTTACTTATATTTATCATATCAATGATTTCTTCTTCTTCATTAATTTTGAAAAAGCCGTTCCGGAATCCACTGATTTGCAATTCATTATATTGTCCACGAAGGTTCTCAACGCTTTTTTCGATGACTGATTTGTCCGAGCCAAGTAAAAAACAGGACTTGTTATTTACTGATAATTTTTCAAAAATCAGAGAATACATATCTGTACCGTTTATATCAGAATTAAAGCCGAGTCCCATTAAAGCGGCTCCAATCTTCATTCCAATGCCTTCAAAAAACATAATGAAATTTTCGAAGACAGTAGTGAAATTTGGAAACTTCTTATTAATCAAATAATAATTAAATATATTAACATGGAAAAAAATTTTTTTATTATTTTTTTCCACTGCGGAGTCAATGATGGATACTGCATCAGCACAGTTACAGGATATCATATTTAAACCATTAAAATATATTGCTTTGAAATTCATGATGATTTTATCCGATAATAAAAAACACCTATAACAAGAACAACAAAACTTATTTTAATGGTAGATTATCAATCTATAACACTCTCCTCTCGGTCAAGAAAAATTTAGAAAAATTATTCAAAATTTTAATTCTGAATTTTTATATTTTACTTTGTAAGGAGTTTTCTATAAACTTTTTTAATTTTTGTCACATTATTTTATATAAATGACACATGAAATAGAATTTGGTCTCAAAATTTTTTCATAAAAAATTATTTTTCTCCGATAAGTTCAATAAACTAAACTAAAATCCTTGCATCAACCGCTAATATTGAATTACCTGTTACTAATAGTGGATTTAAATCCAATTCTTTAATTTCAGGTGCTGCTTCAAGCAAAGCGGAAAGCCTTATTAAAATTTCCGCGAATTTCTTTTCATCAATTTTTGCCCTGCCCCTAACTCCACTAAATATTCTATAAGATTTCAAACTTTTTATCATTCCAAGTGCTTCGTCGGGGCTCAAGGGAGAAATGCCGTAAGCAAAGTCCTTAAGAATTTCTATAAAAATACCTCCGACACCGCAGAGAATCAAATGCCCGAAATCTTTCTCATATTTTGCACCTGCAAAAAGCTCTGTTTCGGATACGATGAATTTTTGGATAATTACACCTTCTGCTCCTGGGATTTCGAGCAGTTCATCATAAGCCTGGGCGGCTTCTCCGGGAGTCTGAATATTCAATTTCACGCCTCCAATATCGGATTTATGTACAGGGCCTATCGCTTTTATAACAACCGGATAACCTGATTTCGATGCATATTCAAGTGCTTCTTCCTTTGTATAAGCTGTGTATTCCTGAACTCTGGGAATACCGACGGCATCTAGCAATCCCTGTACAGCTTCGGGAGGCAAAAAGCCCGATATAAAATTGCCGCAAATCTGGGCAATTTTGTTTTTGTCAACCGGGGGCAGAACAGTTTCGCTTGCCGGTTTTCGTATAGCACTGATTTTATAAAGCATTTTGCCAAGCTGAACTTCATCCTGGAAAAAATTTCTTCCTAATGCAGTAAATTTATTTATAGCATCTTTAGCTTGTACGATTGATGGAAGCACTGGATAAACAGGCTTTTTACAGCTTTTCATTTTTTCGTCGAGAAGCAGATAGACATCTGAAACATCGAACAATCCCGGCGTTCCGAAAATCACGACAGAGCCGTCAATATTATCGAATTTATTTTCCACATAATCGAGTATAATGCCGAGTTGCTCCGCAGTTCCGGTTGCAATGAAATCTATCGGGTTTGCAACGGATGAACCGAAATTAAGTTTTGTGAGAAGTTCATCTGCATCGGTGCCTGTTAAATGAGGAATTTCAAATCCCCCTCGTGAGAGAATATCCGTCAGCATAACACCGGGCCCGCCGGCATGAGTAATAATCGCAATCCTTTTCCCTTTTAATTCTTCATACTGAAAAATTCCTGCTGCATAAGCCAATTCTTCTCTGCCGTAACATCTGAGGACACCGGCTTTTTTCATTAAGGCGTTGGAATGAAGATTGGAGCCGCTTTAATGGGACTCGGCTTTAATTCTGATATAAACGGTACAGATATGTATTCTCTGATTTTTGAAAAA
>DAHXMP010000206.1 GCA_027371665.1 Bacteroidota bacterium
ACGTAATTTTTTTATTTCATTTTCAAAATTTCCAATTTTATATGATAAATTTCTTTAAGTGATTCGGTATCTGAAATAGTATCAAGTAGAACTAAATGTGACTCTTTATTTAATAGAAGCTGATGGTCATGCTGTCCGTGAAAATCTACCAAAAGGTCTCCGATTTTTTTTAGAAACGATAGCTGGGCTGGAGTATCATTTATGAAACATCTCGAAGTTCCTTTATCTTTGATTTCTCTTCTGATAATTAATTCTTTTTCTAATTCAAATTCATTTTCTTTGAGCAGTTTCAAAATTGAGGAACTTTTATCCAATTCAAATACACCTTCGATAACTGATTTTTGCTCACCTTCTCTAATTGAGTCCGATGATGCCCTGTCACCTAATGCAAGCATCAAAGCATCTACAATAATTGATTTCCCCGCGCCGGTTTCACCGGTGATTATATTCAAACCCTCGCAGAACTCTATCTCGAGGGAATCAATCAGGGCATAATTTTTTATTGAAAGTGACTTTAACATTTTTCTCCAACTTGGGACAGCTTATTTCAATACAAAAATAAGAATATATCAGTATTCTGCTATTAGTTTTTGCTCGTTAAATAAAGAATTAATGAAATTATCCGGATATAAATATTTATTCTTAATTTTGTCAAATATATTATTTTAAATTTGATTATTAAGCTTATGATTCAATCGGTAAGAGGAACAAAAGATATATTGCCCGAGGATGCAGGATTGTGGCAATTCATTGAAAAAAAATTTTCTGATGTATCTCATCTTTATGGATACAAAGAAATCAGAACACCTGTTTTTGAAAGAACCGAAGTGTTTTCAAGAAGTATTGGCCAAGGTACAGATATTGTTAATAAAGAAATGTACACCTTTACTGATAAAGGCGGTGATTCGATAACCCTGAGGCCGGAAATGACGGCGGCTATGGTTAGAGCGGTGGTACAGAATTCATTATTGCATAATTTCCCTTTAATTAAATTATGGTATTTCGGTCCTTTTTTCAGGTATGAAAGGCCTCAGAAAGGAAGATTAAGGCAGTTTCATCAATATGGTGCAGAGTGTCTCGGTTCAGCTTATCCTGAAGCGGATGCAGAACTTATTATTTTAGCTGATTCATTATTTAAATCAATTGGTATTTCAAGTTATAAACTTCTCTTGAATACTTTAGGAACAGAAGAAACAAGAAAGAATTATGTTTTTGAATTAGTTAGATATTTAAAATCTTACAAAGATCAATTGTCAAATGACAGCAGGAACAGATTAGAATCTAATCCACTTAGAATACTTGATTCGAAAGATGAATCCGACAGCGAAATTCTCAAGAATGCCCCGGTAATTTTAGAGTTTTTAGATAATGAGAGTAAGGAGCATTTTGAAAATGTCATAACCTTGGTTAAGGAATCAGGAATTAATTTTGAAATATCTTCATATTTAGTAAGAGGATTAGATTATTACAATCATACTGTGTTTGAATTTCAAAGTAATATGTTGGGTGCCCAGGATTCTTTCGGTGGTGGCGGAAGATATAATAACCTGATTGAACAACTCGGTGGTCCTCCGACTCCTGCAGTAGGTTTTGCCTTAGGAATAGAAAGATTGTTAATGATAATCGGACAATTAAATAATTTTATTGATTCTAACTCAAACCCACATATTTATGTTGTTTCTCCAAATCATAATAACAAAAAATATGCTATTGCCATAGCAGAAAAACTGAGGCGTAGAAATTTGAGGGTAATTACTGATTTAAACAGACGTTCTCTCAAATCCCAAATGAAAGATGCTAATAAAAATAATGTTAAATACGTTGTTATTGCCGGTGATGATGAAATAAAAGAACATACCGTTACAATCAAGAACATGGAAAATTCAGAACAGTGTAACATTTCTTTTGACGGAATTGATAACTATGATTTTGATTTATAATGAAGACCTTTAAAGGAAAAATATCAGATTTTATTATCCACTGGTCATTATCAAAATGGCAGTTAAAAATATTTTTGAGTGTTACGGCTTTCGGAATTTTTATTACTGTGATTTTGTATACACAGTCACTTGTTCAGGAGATGATAGATATCGAACAAAAAACCGTGAAATTCTACGCTGATATTTATAAACGATATACTGATATTAATTCATTCGAAGATTATAAGTTTCTTATTGACAATATAATACCGACAATTTCCTTCCCAATAATAATGACTGATAAAGACGATAATCCATTATACCCATTTGAACAAAATACAATTAATATCAAAATAGATACGACACTTACTATAGAACAACAAAGGGAGTATTTAAAAAAATATATAAATAAAATGAAGGAGGCTTATCCACCTATTATTATCGAAGACAAAGATGGCAAACTTCTTCAGAAATTTTATTATTCACATTCTTTTCTTATCGATAAGTTAAGATATTTTCCATTTATTGAAATCCTGATAGTTGCAACATTCGTTGTGATTGGATATATAGCATTCAGCACCATTAGAAGAAATGAGGAATCTAAAGTTTGGGTTGGTATGTCAAAAGAAGCTGCTCATCAACTTGGGACACCTCTTTCAAGTCTTATGGCATGGATTGAGATTCTGAAAATTAATAAAAATGACCCGTCTGCCATTAGTGAAACAATCGATGAAATGGAAAATGACATTGACAGGATGAAAATTATCGCAACGAGGTTTTCTAAGATTGGCTCAAAACCTGAAATGGAAATTAAAAATCTGTCTGTAGTCATAGAGCAAATTTGTGTATATTTTGAGAAAAGGCTTCCTCACATAGGAAGGCAAATAGAAATTATCCGACATCTTGATGCATCCATAGAATCCTCAATCAATCCGGACTTATTCCAATGGGTGATTGAAAATCTTTTGAAAAATGCAACTGAAGCTATTGAGAATAAAAGAGGGAAAGTTACAATTGAGCTGACTAATAAGAATGAAGACGATATTATCATTTCTGTTGCTGATACGGGAAAAGGATTGACTTCAAAACAAAAAAGACAAATCTTTTTCCCGGGTTATACAACAAAGAAACGTGGCTGGGGTTTAGGATTAAGTTTGTGTAAAAGAATAATTGAAGATTATCACAAAGGCAGTATTTATCTTAAAGACACTACACTCGGTAAAGGCTCAGTATTTGTCATTGAGCTTCCGCACTCAATTTAAATAAAATTCCTTTAATTAATAATCTGACTCATCTCTCCAAATCAGAATTTTCCATATATCTTTCAAATCATTTCTTGCTAATCGAAGGTTAACCCTGCCTTGAACTCTTATTATATCTGTCGGACTGAATGTAATAGTAAGTGTAAATCCGCGAGAAATATCAGCCGTTAATGAATCGGATGTATATGCGGCAATAACAATTTCATTCCATATTAAATCAAGATTTTGAGATGCCTGGAACAAACCGTTTGTTGTGAGCATATCTTCATCTCTTCCCCAAGAGTTGTCCATACCTAAATCATAATTTCTGTATACAAACGTGAAATTATCGGAAAGTAGTTTTCCATATACAAGTGTATCCTTAAAAATGTATGAGTATCTAAAATTTTGAAAGACACCATCTGGTGTTTTCTGGTCACTGATGATTGGAAAGCTCTTTGATGAATCAGCAAGTTTTGGAGCAAACGGATTTGTGCATGATGATATGGATAATATCATGACAATGATTGCAAATAAAATTGACAATCTTTGATTGACAATTGTAATTCCCAATTTTTTAAACTTAGTTGTTTTCATCGTCTCAAAATAACATATTTCATGTCTTCATATAAAAATAAGTTTAATAAATTCAATTTAACATTTTGTTTTTAAAAAAAGAATTGTTTCTAAGCTAATAAGAAAATTGTGCTTTTAATATACTCCAGGTTTGATTTGTATCATTTGACGGATTTGTGTCTATCCATTTCTGAATGTACCAATATCCATTACTATTCCTGTGAATTGTAAACTGTAAAGTACCAGTGAAAACAGTTGGAATACCCGGAATATTATTACTAACAGTTAAATAATATTCAGATGTGTAAATGGCCGAATCCGGTTGAGATAAATCATATTGAAAAGGGAAATTTTTAAGTTCAAGATTTGGAGAAACATTTTCAGGAATATTTGATTTCAGAGCATAAAAAAATCTGTTTTCGGATGCTTTGTTCCAATTGTCAAATATGCCAGGATAACGCGTTATTGCATCCGGAGAAGGTATAAATTGATAATTCCTGTCATGGAGCGATGTTGAATCACTGAAACATGCGATATAATTTTCGGCATTTTTATCCTCGATTGCATTTGTGAAATTTGTTAAGACTATGTCTGCAGATGTTGGTTGCAAATAATTGCTCTTTCCAGTGTCAGGACTTTCGGGATTTCGTGTTTTAAAAAGTTCGCACCCGGAAAAAAAAACGAAAATTAAAATATAAGTTAATATAATTGAAAATTTTTTCATATCATAGAAATTTTTGGTTTTTTAAATCTCAACTCTTCCCTCCAAAGCACGGGTAATTGTCGCTTCGTCGGCAAATTCTAAATCAGAGCCTATCGGCAAGCCTCTTGCAATCCGAGTAACTTTTATATTCAAAGGCTTTATTTGTTTCGAAATATATTGAGTCGTAACCTCTCCTTCGACGCTTGGATTCAAAGCTAAAATAATTTCTTCAACTGAATCTAACCGTTGGATGAGCTCGCGTATTTTTAAATCTTCCGGTGATACTCCTTCAAGCGGATTCAATGTTCCATGAAGAACATGATACATCCCAAAATATTCACCTGTTTTTTCAATTGCCATAACATCATTTGGTTCCTCGACAACACATAAAATATTTGTCTGCCGTTTTTTTGAAGAACATATCGGGCATGGGTCTGATTCAGTATAATTATAACATATTGAACAATACTTAACATTATGTTTCAAAGCTATCATTGCATTTGCGAATTGTTCAACAAACTCTTGCGGCTGCCTTAACAGAAAGAATGACAGCCTCTGTGCTGTTTTTCTGCCAATTGTGGGTAATGTAGAAAATAAGTCAACTATTTTTTCTATCGAATCTGATGTATATATCATACTAAAATTTTATTTATATTAATAATATTAACGTTACGAATAAAAGTATTTACATGCCGAAGTTCATTCCGGGTATATTGGGGAGCATTCCCGTAACCTTATTCATTTCTTCGGTAGCCATTTCATGAGCCGCTTTTGAAGCTTTATTGATTGCTGCGACTACTAAATCTTCAAGCATTTCAATATCGTCGGGATTGACAATTTCTTTGTTAATTTTTATAGATAAAACTTCATTTTCACAATTCATCATAATTGATACCATACCACCCCCGGAGTCAGAAGTAACAGTCATTGAACTGAGCTTCTTCTTAGTTTCTTCCATTTCCTGCTGTACTTTTTGAACTTGTGCCAATATGTTTTGCATGTCTAATTTCATTTCGAACCAAAATATTTTGTAACAATTTTTATTAAAAACACGTTTAATAAACTCATAAATTGATTTTGTTCTTGTTGAGCATAAACGTAAATTTATAAAACAAAATTAAACAAATAAATTTTCATTAAAAATTATCGGGGACAAACATGAGCATATTTAACAGAATTTCGGATATTTTCAAAGCAAACGTAAATGACACGCTCGACAAAGCCGAAGACCCGGAAAAGATGCTGAAACAAATGATTATCGAAATGGAAGAATCGGTTAATAAAACTACTCTTGCCGTGGCTAATGCAATCGCAAACGAAAAATCGCTCGAAAGAAAAAGAGAGAAAGCAATCGCAGAATCAAAAGATTGGGAGCAGAAGGCTATGCAGGCACTCTCAGCGGGGAGGGAAGACCTCGCAAAAGCCGCTCTTGGCAAAAAAGCCGTCAGCGAACAAAATGTTAAAGACCTTGAGCCGATTTTCCAGCAAGCTAAAGATACATCGGATAAACTTAGAGACCAATTGAACAAACTAAAAGCGAAGCTCGACGAAGCGAGAGCCAGGGAAAGCACATTGATTGCACGCTCCGAGGCTGCAAAGGCTGAAAAGCAGGTATCTCAGGCTTTTGCCGGAGTCGGCGACGATGCTTTCAGTAAATTCGACAAATACGAACAGAAAATAGAAAAATCCGAATCCGAAGCTGAAGCTTATGAGCAGCTTGCAGGTGAAAACACATCTCTCGATGACGAATTTAAAAAGCTTTCGTCAAGCTCGGATGTTGACGATGATTTATTGGCTCT
>DAHXMP010000232.1 GCA_027371665.1 Bacteroidota bacterium
TTATTTAAAAATTAAAAGAATTGAAACCATGAAGACTTCAGAGATAAAAAAACTGCCAATAATTGCTTTCGCAATTATGTTGGTTTTAACTATTAATCCTTCGGTAATGACTTCTCAAGTTAAAGGAAAAACAATCAAGCCTTTTAATCCTGATACTGTATTTGTTTTCAATTCACCACGCCCCCTAATTAATCCCGAAGGAAGAAATCCGGTTCTGAAAAATGCATGGGGATTAGATATTATTTTGTCAAATAATGGTTTTGGGGCAGGAGTGTTTTATGATTATAGTATCATGGAAAATTTATACATCTTTGCAAGCTTGTATATATCAGGTGCAAGAAATACTGATGAAATAGAGTATTATGATCCTAATTCAGGACAATATTTAGTGCCTAATAAAGTAAACAGGCTATTTATGTTCCCATTGACATTTGGCTTACAGCAATATTTACTAACGAATGAGATAAGTGATAATCTGAAACTGTTTATTCAGGGTGGAGCAGGACCAACGTTCATCGTCTCTACACCATATGCAAGAGAATTTTTCAATGCCTTCGGTTATTCGATCTCCTATATTAGAATAGCATCATTTCTCGGTATTGGAGCTGATGTTGGAACCGGTACAACTCTGTTATCAATAAATGCGCGATACTATTATATACCTTTCGGTGTAAACGGATTGGAAAGTATCCGCAACATGCCGATAAAAGATTTCGGAGGGCTTTTCCTGTCCCTGAGTATGGGTATCAGGTTCTGACGATATTATTGGTAGGCAGCAATACCCGTTATATCCTCACCTAAAATTAATGTATGTATATCATGAGTGCCTTCATAGGTTTTCACTGATTCAAGATTTGCCGAGTGCCTCATAACGGGATACTCGCCGAGAATTCCGTTTGCACCGTGAATATCTCTTGCAAGGCGGCAGGCTTCGAGTGCAATATCAACATTGTTTCTCTTTGCAAGTGATGTCTGCTGGAATTTATCCTTATCTTCATCTTTTAATCTACCAAGCCGGTAAGCAACCAACTGTGCTTTTGTTATTTCGTTGAGCATCCATACAAGTTTTTCCTGTACCAACTGATACGAAGCTATCGGCTTATCGAATTGAATCCTCGATTTTG
This sequence comes from Bacteroidota bacterium, assembly GCA_027371665.1. GTDB lineage: Bacteria > Bacteroidota > Ignavibacteria > Kapaibacteriales > UBA2268 > DAHXMP01. Next base: position 1,125 of record DAHXMP010000232.1, read on the forward strand.
CATATTTCAGGGATGAATCAAAAACACCCATTGCTGCTCCTACTGCCCCCCATGCTATTCCGTATCTTGCCTGAGTGAGACAGCTTAAGGGCCCTTTTAAGCCCCTGATATTTAAAATGTTTTCTTTAGGTATTTCGCAGTCCTGGAAAATCAGCTCAGATGTTATAGATGCCCTTAATGACAATTTACCCCTCATTTCAGGAGCAGTAAAACCTTTTGTTCCCTTTTCGATAAGAAATCCGTGGACGATGCCATCGAGTTTTGCCCATACTACTGCAATATCTGCTATTGTACCATTTGTTATCCACATCTTAGAACCGTTAATAAGGTATCCTCCTTCCGTTCTCTTGGCATTGGTAAGCATTCCACCGGGATTAGAGCCGAAATCAGGTTCCGTTAATCCGAAACATCCTACAGCCTCTCCTCGTGCAAGTTTCGGGAGCCATATCTTTTTTTGTTCCTCTGATGCATATTTAAATATCGGGTACATAACCAGAGAATTCTGAACCGATGCAAATGACCTGATACCGGAGTCTCCTCTTTCAAGCTCCATCATTGCGAGCCCGTAACTCGTGTAATTTGCCCCGACACCTCCGTATTCATGTGGAATTGTAATTCCGAAAAGTCCTAAATCTCCCATCTTTGGTATTAAATGCATTGGGAAAGTGCCTTTAATAAAGTGTTCAGCTATAATAGGTACAACCTCTTCTTCCACAAATTCGCGTACCGAATACATAATCAGTTTTTCTTCATCTGAAAGTAATTCTTCTATATTAAAGTAATCAATAGAATTGTATGGCATAATCATTCCTTTTGTTTTTGTTTTCAAACATTAATTAAATAAGTCGTCAATTGTGCAAAATTTATTTTAAATTGATTATATTATATTATTTCTCTTTGTCTTATAGTCAAAAGTTTGTATTTTTGCTTTTATCGGATGGGCTTAAAGCCCATTTTTTATTGATATAATATTTTTATCATATTTAGAGATATTTTGTTCAAGTATTTAAAACAAAAATATGGGTCGCAGAAAAGTAAATTTTAAAGCCGACAAAAAAGCGATTATTGATGCTTTTGCCGAAATGGCTAAAGAGAAAAATATTGACAGAGACTTGCTTCAGGGTATTGTCGAAGAAACACTATCAATGCTTGTCAGGAAAAAATACGGTATGGAAGCCAATTTTGACATTGTCGTCAATATGGATAAAGGCGATATCGAAATTTATTTGACAAGAACAATCGTTGAAGTTGTTGAAAATCCTGCTTTGGAAATCTTAATGGAAGAAGCTTTGGAACATGGAGAAGAAAAATATGAAAACGGCGATGATTTTATTGAAGAAATCACTCTCGATAATATCACTCACAGTTTCGGCAGAAGGTTGATTTCTCTTGCCGTTCAAAATCTCAATCAAAAAATCCGCGAAGTGGAAAAGGATAATGTATTTAACGAATACTTTTCAAAAGTCGGCGAAATTATCATCGGTGAAATTTACCAAATTAGGCGTAACAGCATTTTAGTTATGCACAATAAAGTTGAAACACTTCTTCCAAGAGAAGAACAGATACCGAATGAATCATACAGATACAAAAAGAATCAGGCAATTAAAGCCATTGTAAAAGAGGTCAGACGTTCAGGACAATCGGGACTTCCTGAAATTATTCTTTCCCGTTCTTCTGATGATTTTCTTGCAAGATTGTTTGAAATAGAAATCCCTGAAATATATGATGGTATTATACAGATAAAATCAATTGCACGTGACCCCGGTGAAAGGTCGAAAGTAGCTGTTGTGTCTTTTGACGAAAGAGTTGACCCGGTAGGGGCATGTGTTGGAATGAAGGGCATCAGAATTCACTCCATTGTTAGAGAATTAAATAATGAGAACATTGACTTAATTGAATATTCCGACAACGACCAGTTATTTATAACAAAAGCATTATTGCCAGCGAAAGTCAAGGAAGTTAATGTTCAGCCTGAAATTAGAAATGCTACCGTAGTAGTTCCCGATGACCAGGTATCACTCGCAATAGGAAAAAATGGGCAAAACGTTAGGCTTGCCTCAAAATTGACGGGCTATTCGATTACTCTGATTAATGAAACCGGGGAAGATATTGATTTGTCAGAGTTCGAAGAGGAAATCGGTTCAGAGATTTTCAATGCTTTGATTGAAAACAACATAGAAACCGCAAGGGCGTTTCTTGAAGAAGAACCTGAAGAACTCTTGAAAATTAAGGGTATAACAAAAGAAAATATTCTTGAAATTCGTTCAATTTTACTTGCTGAATTCGATGAACCGGAAACTGACGAGATGATTGAGAAAATCAAAAAATTAAAAGTTAAATCAGTCAAATCAAAATCAACGACTAAAAAAACAAAAGCTAAGAAATCTAAAGATAGTGAATCCGAATTAAAAAATGATGAGGATGATGAAGAATCGGATGTGAAAACAGACGGTGATGAAATTAATCCTTCTGAAGATGAAGAAAAGATAAATGAAGATGAATAATGTTTGTTTTTATATAATATAAATAATTAAGATAAGATATTTCATTTTTAACTTATGGAATAAAATTTAAGGATTTTATGGCATCGGGCAAAAAAACAAAACTTTTCAAAATAGCATCCGAAATCAATATTGGAAAGGAGGCTATTGTTGAATTTTTACAGTCTAAAGGATTCAGTATTGTAAATAAACCTACTGCTGATTTAACCGAAGATATGGTGGATGTCGTTTATGATAAGTTTAAAAAAGAAAAGATTGCCGCCGAAAAGCAGCGCGAAAAAATCGAAAAACATAAACAGATAAGACGTATTTCTAGCGAACCTGCTGATGAGACATTGCCCAAACCCAAAACCGAAACCATCGCTGAAACCCACAGCAAACAGGAAGTAACCGAAGAAAAAGAAAAGACTGTTAAGCCTTCTTCCAGGATAACCGAAGAAAAAATTGAAAAAGAAAAACCGGTAACCGATAAAAAAGAAGAGGAACAGAAACCTGTCAGGGGTGCTAAGATTATTGATAAAATTGACCTCGATGCTATTCAGGCTAAAGACAAAAAATCGAAAAAATCGAAATCAGTAAATAAAGAAAAAGTTATTGCTAAGATTCCTGAGATAGTAAAACCGGTACAACCTTCTATTAAAGATAAGGTTATTATCGAAGAAAGGAAAGTTAAACCGGAGCCTCCACCAAAAGTGCCTGCAGAAGTAATAGAAGAAAAAATCGAAAAGGTGCAGGAAATCGAGAAAGTAAAAGAAACTCCCCCGGAAAGTAAACCTGAAATACCTGCAATTACGGAAGAGGTCAAGGAAATTCCTGCTAAAACGCTTATTGTGGAAGAAGGGGATTTGCAGTTTAAAACAAAGGGTCGTAAGAAGCGAAAAAAGAAAAAAATAGCTTTATCAATATCGTCATCA
>DAHXMP010000254.1 GCA_027371665.1 Bacteroidota bacterium
CAGTTAAATATATTATTCAAAAAACTTGCCGAAGAATAGAATAAGAATTTTAAATTATAAATTTTAAATTTTGAATTTAAGGTTGAAAAAAATTAATAATTATAAGATAATAAAAAGGAAATGTTATGGTTGATGTTCGACCGGAAGAAATTTCTGCAATATTAAGAAGGCAATTAACCGGATACGAAAAGGAAGCCGATATTTATGAAATAGGTACTGTTCTGCAGGTTGGCGACGGTGTTGCACGAATTTACGGATTAAATAAAGTGATGGCATCGGAGCTCGTGGAGTTTCCTAACGATGTGTTCGGCATGGTTCTTAATCTCGAAGAAGACAACGTTGGTGTTATGCTTTTCGGCGACGACACATTGGTCAAAGAAGGCGATACGGTACGGAGGACGAAAAGAATTGCATCCGTCCCAGTAGGTACGGAAATGCTCGGAAGAGTCATTAATCCTCTTGGAATACCAATTGACGGCAAAGGACCTATCAATACAAAGGATACCTTACCAATCGAAAGAAAGGCACCCGGTGTAATTTTCAGGCAGCCAGTGAAAGAGCCTTTACAGACCGGTTTAAAGATGATAGATGCTCTTATTCCAATCGGGAGAGGACAGCGTGAGTTGATTATCGGCGACAGGCAGACAGGAAAAACGGCAATAGCCCTCGATGCTATTATTAATCAGAAATACACTCACAGCGAAGATGCAAAGAAGCACGGCATAAACCCGGTATATTGCATTTATGTAGCTATCGGGCAGAAAGGCTCGACAGTTGCAAATGTCGTTTCTTATCTCGAAGAATTCGGTGCTTTGGACTATACAATTGTAGTCGCGGCAAATGCATCAGACCCTGCCCCGCTTCAGTTTATCGGTCCATATTGCGGATGTGCCATGGGTGAGTTTTTCCGCGATAACGGTAAGCACGTACTTGTAATTTATGATGACTTATCGAAGCAGGCGGCTGCATACAGGCAGGTATCGCTTCTGCTGAGAAGGCCGCCGGGACGTGAAGCATATCCTGGCGATATTTTTTACCTTCACAGCAGGCTGCTGGAGAGAGCTGCAAAATATTCGGATGAATTAGGAGGAGGTTCCCTCACTGCCCTGCCGGTTATAGAAACGCAGGCAGGAGACGTAGCGGCATATATACCGACAAATGTGATTTCGATTACAGACGGACAGATTTATCTCGAACCGAACTTA
>DAHXMP010000085.1 GCA_027371665.1 Bacteroidota bacterium
TGCTTATTTCTCTCGCAATGCAAGCTTGCCGCCTTGTTTTGTTTAAATTTTGTGCATTTGACTTTTTTATGTTTTAAAAGTTATAAAAAATTAATAATTTTAGAAAATTATAAATATTGAAAATAAAAATGTTACCTAAAGAAATACTAAATACAATCATTCGATTCCTGAGTCCTTATGGTGTGAGGAGTATAAGGCTCTTTGGCTCTTATGCTAAAGGTGAACAAACCCAGGAAAGCGATATTGATTTGCTTGTCGAATTTGTTGATAGAATTTCTCTCTTAAAAATTGCACGTATTGAAAGAGAATTATCCGAGAAAACAGGTTATAAAATTGATTTGTTAACTAACAAGTCTATCAGCCCGTTATTAATTAACAGAATTTATTCAGAGAGCGTACTACTCGAATTGTGAAAGATGATTTGATTTATCTGGAGCATATTTTACAATCAATCATTAGGATTGAAGAATATATGTCAGGTATCGATTTTGAAAAATTTTCTAATAATTTTTTACTTCAGGATGGAATAATCAGACAGCTTGAAATTATCGGAGAAGCCTCAAAACATCTATCAGAACAAACAATTTCCCTTAAACCTGAAATCCCCTGGCGGGACATTATTGGGATGAGAAATAAGCAAAGTCTATGAAGAATTTATACGAGGAACACTCGCTGAATGCAGAACAGCACTTGCTAATAAGCAGGCGATTAAAGGGGAGTTCGTGGTGGTGATTGATGGAGATTAATATTATCTTTTATCAAATTTATCAAATCTTCATGAATCTTTTTCCAATTTTGATTTAAATTAATTGTTATAATACTTATTTCATGACCATCAATAATATAATTCAAATATACTTTTTCATTAACTTGTGGATACAGAAGAATACCTTTACAATTAGAATTAACTCCACCTTTTTTTTCAATATTTTTTAAATAGGCATACAACTGATTAATATGAGAATTTCTGATGGTTTCCTTTTCATAATAACATTGATAAGTCTGGGTATAATATTTTGTATCAATGATCATTTTCCAATTTTCATTTTCAATAGAAATGTCAGTTTTCATTTCTGGTAGAAAATTCAAATTTGAACTTCCAATTTGCTTAGCATACCAATCAATTTTCTCACTCTTAATATTTGCTATGATATTAACTTGGGGAAGCTCAATTTTGTAAAAATTTCTAACAAACTCCTCAAAAATAGTTGGCATTTTTTTATCTATATTAAAATCTTTAAACTTAAATTTCCCTATTTTTTCGGCTGGCAAATAATTGTCATATATCAATTCACAAACACGAATTAGAAAATCATAAAAATAATTATTACTATGAAATTGAATTTTACGAAAACAATTATGATTCAATATAATAATATCAATTTCTCTTAATTGATGAAATAAATAAAACATATCTTTTCTAAATTTGTCTTCAATTTCAAAATTTAACAATAAATTATATATTGTTGCTTTTATAATTTGATTATGAATAATTTTATGGCTTAACTCCTCGAAGTTGCAAGATAATTTTGTTTGTTTAATCAAATTCTTTTTTATCGAAGAATTAAAATCAATCTTTCCTCTTATCCCTTTTAAATCATCTGAAAAATCACTATAATTTCTATAAAGACCTCTCTTAAGAAGATGATATGTGCCGTTAATTATTATTTTTGCAAAAAGGTCAATGAGAGGAATTTTATCAATTTTATCTATATTAATAATATCCCTTTCATCAAGTTTGTCCCAAGCATAACATAGCATATAATAAATATTTTCAATCGGAATATTCATCTAGATAATAAATTATTAATTTCTTCTTTCACCTTATCGGGATTATCAAACCAATATTCTAATAAGAGTGGCTCAATTTCTGTGGTTATTACATTTCTATACCATGCCTCATCATAATTTTGATTATTATTGTTAGGACAAAAATAGCTATGGCCTATTTGATAACCTTCACCAAGATCCCTGGAATCTTCTTTTATCTTATTATTTAAATCTATTAATTTCTTATTGATTTTATCTATTAAATTTTTTTCAACCTTAAATTTTATTAATAAATCATTAAATTGCTTTTTACCAAATGCGGGTTTTAAAGTATAAAAACCAAATCTTCTCCTTAATGCATAATCAACCATCGCAAGAGAACGGTCTGCTGTATTCATAGTTCCAACGATATAAAGATTTTCAGGAACAGAAAATTTTTCTTTAGAATAAGTAAGTGGAATTTCGTAATCCTTACCTCTTTTATCATTTTCAATAAGCATCATCAGTTCACCGAAAATTTTACTAAGATTACCTCTATTTAATTCATCTATGATAAAAAAGCATGGAACATTGCCAGATTCGTGTCCTTTACAAAAATCGTAAAAAACTCCGTTTACTATGTCAAAAGTTCCATTTTTATTTGGCCTATATCCCTGAATAAAATCTTCGTAAGAATATGATTGATGAAATTGTATCATTTTAATTTTCTCTTCATCTTTTTGCCCCATCATTAAATAAGCAATTTTTTTGGCAATATATGTTTTCCCTACACCTGGTGGTCCTTTCAGTATAAGATTCTTCTTATATTTTAGAATTGATAAAATTTGTTCTAGTTCTTTTTGATCTAAAAAAATATCTTGTATTGCATTTTCCCTAGAATAATTATTGATTTTTGGTTGTTTTCCTTTGTCTAAATCGAGTAGTACTAATAATCTCTTAACGGTTTTATCAAATCCATATTGCTTATTTTTTACATCCATTAATGTTAAGTTTTTTTGGATATATCCACCTTCAGTATCTTGCCACTCTCCAATTTTAATCCATCTGATATATCTAATATGTTTGAAACCCAAAGCCTGATATTGATCATAAACATAATCTGACATAACCTCGCCATATCCAACAATTAATCTCCCCTTTTTAATGCCACTACTTTTAAAAGCAAAAATATAATCACCTTTTTTCATTTCCTGAGAAAATTGATAAGCAGCCATAACTTTATGTATTGAATCTTTCTCAGGATATATTTTTTTTATCTCTTGTTTAAATTCAGATTTCGTTTTAAATTTATTCAAATCTCCTAGTTCTGGTAGAGAAACTGAAATATATCTATTGTTTTTAAAAATATCCCAATTCTCGAATGGATTAAAAAGCCAGTAATTTACTATTAGAGATTCTTTTGATATTTCTTTTGAGGCTTCTTTTCCATATTTTTCATAAAGATAACTAAAAAACTGATCAATTTCAATATTTAAAGGAACACTTGTTTTACTTCCAACAATTTCATTATATTTTTCTTTTATTGGAATTATAAAATTATTAAACTTAATAAATCTCTTAGCATAATGATCATTCCTATTAAATTTAATATCGAGACCTAAAAATCTTGCTCCGAACTCATCTCTCCGATTGTAAAAAATAAATTCACTGGCAAATATATTTCCTAATATTTCACTTAATGCACTCCTTCCAAAAAATTTGAGCTTATATTTTGGATTTTCAATAAAATTTTTAATTCTAATTTCTATATTATCATTTGAATATAACAAATATATGAAACTATTACGATAATGCTGAATTGGAGCATTGGGTCTTCCTAATGCATTAGCTTTTGCTACAGGTATAGAATTAAAAGAATGAATATGATCTCCAATTTTTTGAAAATCATCCCATGATATTTTTTCCAAATTTTCACGTTTAATAAATTCTTGGAAAAAATCATAATGTCTTATATAGAAATCATCTTTATTAAACCATTCATCTGCATTTGTTTTAAATTCATTCAGATAATTTTTGATTTTTTCTTCAGATTCAGTTGAGATCATTTATATATCCTATTTTTAATATGGACAAATAAATTATTATAATTTAATTAAATTAGTCAGCTTTACAAAAAATCTATCAACAAATAATCTTAAAACCATCCGTTGCCTCATAATAAATGTAACCGAAACATGACAATTTTCTCTTGAAAAAGTCATAAATTTGCAGTTTGAATCATTTAAATAATATTAATAATGCTGATTACTTTCGAAGGTATTGACGGCTGCGGGAAGACAACCCAAATCGAGCTTCTGGCGGTTTATCTAATAGAACTAGGCAAAGATGTCCTGACTTTACGCGAGCCGGGGGGAACTGAATTTTCAGAGAAAATACGCGATTTGCTTCTCCATTCAAAGGATGTATTAACATACCAAAGCGAGCTGTTTCTCTTCGAAGCTGCGAGGGTTGACCTCGTTGCGAAAGTGATTAAGCCGGCATTGACAGAGGGAAAAACCGTTATTCTCGACAGATTTTATGATTCGACGACAGCTTACCAGGGTTTTGGTAGAGGAATTGACCTTAGTATTGTAAAAAGGATGAATGAACTTGCTGTCGAAGGTTTGAAACCGAATATTACTTTTTTTCTCGACATACCTTTAGATGTTTCATATCAACGGTCGAACCACAGGCAGCCTGATAAAATAGAACGTGCCGGCGATGAGTTTTTCAAAAGAGTAATCGAAGGATACCGCAAAATTGCAAATGACGAGCCGGAGCGGATTGTCAGCATTGACGGCAGTCTCGAAAAACAAAAAATCAATGAAAAAATTAAAGAGATAATTAAGAAATCCCCGGGAAAATTTTAATAATATCCTTGCAACAAAAGAACAAAATTTGTGTTATTGGAAATGAAAGAAAAAAGAAATTAAATTTAAATTATTTTTAAGGTAAATGGGAAAAATTTATTAATCAAATTCGAGTTTGTAAAATGAAAAAAACTATTATCAGCTTTTTTGTAATTTTTTCTTTAACTGTTTGTGTTTGTGCTCAAGGTAATAATTTATCCATAATAAATGCAGCTTCGTTCCTGTCTTATCCACAATCTATCAGCTATAAGAATAAATCAGGTTTAAACTCAATTCAAACAGTTAATACGAGTAATGAGGTTAAATGTATATCATTGAATAATACAAATTTGAATGATATACTGGTTAGTTCAAAGCCTGATATAGAAATTAAGGAATTTCCCGTAACACCGACGGCGACAGGCACAATCATACTTCACCCTCAGACACCTATAGTTGACGCCAACACTGAAATTTGGACAAACACAAAAAACGGTGTTGTAAGAGGTGCACCGATTAATATTCAGTCTTATTACGGGACAATAGAGGGGCAGCAAAATTCAAAAGTATATTTTACGATTGCCGAAAACTCTTTATTCTGCATAATACAGGATGAAAACGGTGATAAATATTTTATATCTCCCGTATTACAGGATGCCGGAAATACAAATGCACACATTTTGGCATCCGAAAAAGTATTATTATCACAAAATGAGCAGATGCCGATTTCCTGCTATACAGCCGAAAATGCAATACCGGGACAGGAAGAAATTGATAAGCTTAAAATCAAAGAACATCCATTATCAAATAAATTATTGCAACTGAATCTTGCAATAGAAGCATCTTCTGATTATTATGCCATATTCGGTAATGACTATAATAAAACAATAACACAGATGCTCGCTGTAATGACATGCGTATCGAAAATTTATGAGACCGAGTTGAATACTGTAATTTATATACCATACATTTATATTTGGGAGAATACCGCAACCGACCCTTACTATGGTAAAACAGATGTGTCACAAAAATTATATGTCATGCCAAAAGCCTGGAAGAACAGGTCAAATGTTAGCCGTTCATTGTCTTGTCTTTTTGCAGCATTACCAACCCAACAGGGTATCTTTACTGCTGGAATATCAATGGGTATCGGTACATTGTGCAGCACAAACCGCGGTTATTGTGTTTTCGGAATGTATGGGAACAATAATTTACCAACTATGAATTATACATGGGATGTTAATGTAACTGCACATGAAGTTGGTCATGGATGCGGCGGCTATCATACTCACAGTTGTTACTGGAATCCTCCGATAGATACATGTATCACAGAAAATTTGCCTTACCCAGGTTCAGACGGATGTGTTACAGGCACACCTATTCCGAGGCCCGGAACAATTATGAGCTACTGTCATCTAACAAATTCGACTCATTCGGTTCAATATATTTTTCATCCAAGAGAGATTCCTGATTTAAGAAGTACATTGGAAAATGCTTCATGTATAAGTGAAACTCCATATTCAAAAATTTCATTATTAAGCCCTTTAGTGGATACTTTATACAAATCAGGAACAAATGTACCAATTACATGGACATCAACAAAAGTAAATAACGTTACCATTGAATTCACATCGGATGGTGGAGCTACATGGAAAATAATAGCAACAATGCTCCCCTCTTCTGATTTAAGGTACAACTGGATTTTACCTTATATACAATCCGATAAAGTCTATTTGATGATAAGAGACAGCTATAACGCAGATGTTGCAGATACTTCTTTCAAACCGCTTTCAATTCATTCGGCAATGCTCCAACTGACATCTGTAATTGATGGGAATAGGTATGGCCAGAAAGAAGATATATATCTAACATGGCAGAGTATATTTGCCGATTCTGTGGATATAGAATTTTCACAGGAAGGCGGCAACCAGTGGACAACAATAGAAACTAATGTAAAGGGAAATAATTATACAGTTACTGCTCCCGATGTAATAAGTTCAAATTGCAAAATCAGAATCAAAAGCTCATCAGATGACAATTTGAGTTCGGAAAGCGGAATTTTTTCCATCGGTAAAAGTACGGCGACAATACTTGAACCGAACGGGTATGAAAAACTATGTATTGGAAATACTTACAACATACAGTGGCAGTCTGATTTTTTAAATAAAGCCTTCATAGAATACTCTGTTGATAATAAAACAACATGGAGAAAGGTTAATATAGGGCCATTGGATGCCGGTGTAGGAAAATATCAATGGCATATACCCAACAAGCAGTCCGACAGTGTATATTTGCGTATCTATCCATCAATAAACAATAACGACATTCTTGATATTTCAAAACCTTTTATCATAGATTCATGCCAGACTGGCGTTGCCGATAACAAACAAACAATGAAGCCAGGTATCTTCATACTTAATGTGATTCCAAACCCATCAAAGGATAACTTAGTAATTAAAGTTGAAAATAGTCTAAATTCAAACCCGGATGCAGAACTTTACATAATAAATACAAAAGGCCAGACAGTTAAGAATTTGGGTTTAATTAATACCATTTCAGGGAATATTATTGATATAAATTGCAAAACCGAAGAATTAGCCCAGGGAACTTATTATATTATTCTCGATTCAGGAAATTCGCGGGAAAGCTATCCTATCCAAATTATAAGATAATTTACTAATTTTGTTTTTTGACTTTCTGAAAGGACAAAAATTTCGGAAAGTTAAAATTTTGCTTGTTATTTGTTTTAATATTGAAAGAGACGTCTGATATATGTTTAACCAGTTAATTATTAAAACGATGCCTTTGGTTCCAAAGGGCATCATTCACCAGGTGGCAAAGAAATATATAGCAGGAGATGAATTAAGCGATGCGGTTAGAGTAACAAAGGAATTGTACGAAGAAAGCGGTGCCTGGACAACGGTTGATGTCCTGGGAGAATTTGTTACTAATAAAGAAAGAGCCATTCACGAAATGGAAGAAAGCAAGAAAGTTCTCGATGCAATTCACAAAAATCAAATTCACACATACCTATCTATCAAACCGACATCGCTCGGATTAGGTATTGATGAAAATTTTGCTTTCGATAATATTTCGTCTGTCATTAAAAAAGCGGCGGAGTTAAATATATTCGTCCGCATTGACATGGAAAATTCACCCTATACATCAAAGACTCTCGAACTTTATAAGAAACTTAGAGCTGAAGGATTAAATAATTTGGGAGTTGTTATTCAGGCTTATCTTTTCAGGAGCGAAGACGATATAAAATCTCTTCTTTCTTATAAGCCTTCAATCAGGCTTTGCAAAGGGATATACAGGGAGTTACCGGAAATAGCATTTCAAACCAAAGAAGATGTAAGGAACAATTATAAAAAGCTTCTCAGGCTTATTCTCGATAATGGATTGTATGTAGGAATTGCAACGCATGATGACCCGCTTATTGACTATGCAAGAGAAATGATAAGTCAAAGGAAGCTTAATACCGAAGATTATGAATTTCAGATGCTGCTCGGAGTGCGCGATGAAAAAAGGAAAGAAATATTGGCAGAAGGACATCATCTGCGGGTATATGTACCTTTCGGGAAGGACTGGTACGGTTATTCAACGCGAAGGCTTAAAGAAAATCCGAATATGGCCGGAATGATTTTCAAAGCGATTTTTATAAAGAATTGACTTATGAAATCTGTATTAAAAATTTTATTATTGGTTTTTATTTTTTTCTTAACATCCTGCAGACAGCAGGAAAGCCTACCATACAATCCCAACACACTTACAATCGGAACATTTAACATCTCATGGCTGGGAGACGGGATAGATGACGAAATACCCAGAAATGAAGCTGATTATGAGCGGATTGCAGGAATAATCAAAAACCTGAACCCCGACATAATGGCGTTGCAGGAAATTGAAAACAGCGATGCGATAAATCGTGTGTTGAAATATATTGACGGATACAAATTCATAATCGCCTCGGACGGCGGTAAGCAAAATGAATGTATCATTTATAAAAACAATATAGAGTTGTCACCATTGGGTGAATATATGCCTCTGGTTGTCGAGTCTTATAAAACAAGGCCCGGTCTGATTGCACAGGTTAAAAAGGGAAATTTCGATTTTATTATGATGGATGTTCATTTGAAATCAACTTCAAGATACGATTCAACACAAGATTTGAAAGAACAAAGCAGGGAGATGAGATTACAGCAGGCACAGATATTATCGTACTGGGCTGATTCCGTTCTCAGTTCAGGGAAAGAAAAAGATTTAATCATATTGGGTGATTTCAATGATTATCCGAACAGAACCAATACACCTACCTTGACACCGATTGCTGAAGATACTAATTTAACTTTTATGACTTATGGATTGAAAAGTTGTGCAAATCCGATTCTTAACGGAATTGACCATATCGTTGTTTCCCAAACTGCCGATAAAAGATATATAGCAAATAGCCTGAGAATTTACGATACATACAGCTCTTTCACGGATAAAGAAATCGAAAAAATATCTGACCACTGCCCGATTGTCGTTCAGTTTGAAGTAAAAACACCTGATGAGGATTAGTTAACAACTAATTACTAATAAAAAATGATAAATTGTGGTGAGTTTTAAAAAAACTTACACTCATGTAATTACGTATAAGTTTTTGCATCAGTAGAAACTCCTGATTCGTGTTTCGGAAAAAAATTATTTTATTTTTCCGATGATTTTTGGTTTTTCGGTTGAGCATAGCGATAATACTTTGTCTGCATCGTCTTTGTCAACAACGAGAATCATACCTATACCGAGATTAAATGTAAGACGCATTTCATCATCGGAGATGTTCCCAACCTTTTGAATAAGTTTAAAAACCGGAAGTTGTTCCCATGAATTCCAGTCTATATCAAGCGAACATCCTTCGGGAAGTATCCGCTTTGTGTTTCCGATAATTCCACCGCCTGTGATGTGCGAAATGCCTTTTATAAGTCCTGGAGCAATCAAGGGCATAACGATATGTAAATAAGAACGGTGAATTTCAAGCAATGATTCTCCGACTGTTTTGCCGAGTTCGTCGAAATATTTATCAATTGGAAAATTTTCAAGAAGAACTGACCTTGCAAGAGAATACCCGTTTGTATGAAGACCGGATGAAGGAAGCCCAATGAGGACATCCCCTGGAGCAATTTTTTTTCCGTCAACAATTTTTTGTTTTTCGACAATGCCAACAATCGTTCCGGAAATATCATATTCGCCATCGAGGTATATCGAGGGCATTTCGGCAGTCTCACCGCCGATTATAGCACACTCGTTTTCCCGGCAGGCTTTTGCAAAACCGCTGATAACATTTTCTGCTACCCCGGGATTCAGCTTCCCTGTGGCAAAGTAATCGAGGAAGAACAGGGGTTTTGCCCCGCAGCTTAGAATATCATTTACACAATGATTCACAAGGCACTGCCCCACCGTGTCATGCTTCCCGGTAAGAAAAGCAATTTTCAGTTTCGTACCGACTCCGTCGGTGCTTGCCACCAGAACAGGTTCATTAAAACCGGAAAAGTTTGCATCATAGAATCCGCCGAACAAGCCGATATCTGCGAGGACATTTTCATTGAAAGTGGATTTGATTAGAGGTTTGATTCTCTTTACGGTCTCATTGCCGGCTTCGATGTCAACTCCGGCATCCTTGTAAGTTTTACCCATAATTTTAATAATTAATTTTTTTTATCACGATAATTTACTAAAATAAAGATTATCCGTTAACAAAACATCATGAATGTCCGTTTCTCATTGTTTTCATTAACTGAGCCATGCGTTCAGCCTGGAGGGTGAATGTCTCAAGCCTTGCCTCAATAATTTGAGGGAAGACGTTCCCGTCAGTCTCTATTGTAAGGAATGGGATATTCATGCTGCCATTGAAAATTTCAGGCAATTTGTAATCAGGGTTAAATATTCGTTCAGCCTGAATTTTATTTTCGATTTTCATTTCAGGAATAGAGACAGATTCGGCGAAGCGTGTAGGCATACAGCCAAATGGCCCGAGATTTATCACACCGCAATAATTTTCGATTGTCTCGTGAAGCGATATACCAAGCGTTAACCCAGGCTCTCCTTTAAATTCAAGCGGAACAATGTGCTTGCTTCGTTCGACCAAAGGAGCAATCTTTGTTCTTGAAAATTTATAATACCCGCTATTCGATAAAATTTTCTTAATACGCCATTCTGCATATCTCATGTATGAAACACGGACGAGTCTTTCATACTTCTTTTTGAAGGAAGCATCGGGTTCGAGCAGCTCTCTTTTCAGAAGGTAATCCACATAATAAATCCATTCGCTGATGTAAGCATCTTTGACTATGAAGCCTTGTTTGGCAAAACGCTTGTTAAGCCATTTGTGCGAGAAATGGTCTCTCCTAACATAAATTTCACCAAGCAGAGCGATGTATTTGGAATCATTGATATGAGTTTTGCAAGGAACTTTTTCACTTATATTTTTTGAAAATATTTTTAGGGCTTTATATAAATCATTCGGCTTAGTTTCAACTACATTTGCAACTTTGTCAAATTCATTATAAAATATTTTTAATCCTTCTTCGGGCTTTGCGGCATTAGCCATGATACCGGAACGAATGTCATCCATCACATCGCTTGTGATTATTGCCTGAATACCGCGAAGAGAAAATTTTGGACCCAAACCGGCAAAACCATCTTCATTCATTAAAACAAGAGTAGCTACATTTCTGATTTTCTTTTTCTTAATCAAATCGCGAATAAAAACGGGATATTGCCCGAGGCGGCAATTTCCGGCACCCTGCACAATAAAGAAAGCAACATATTGATTGCCATCCCATTTATTCTCCAGATAGTGCATAAGTGAACCGGCACATAAAAGTAGTGGAAGACATTCTTT
The DNA here is from genome assembly GCA_027371665.1 of Bacteroidota bacterium. Taxonomy (GTDB): domain Bacteria; phylum Bacteroidota; class Ignavibacteria; order Kapaibacteriales; family UBA2268; genus DAHXMP01. Next base: position 11,482 of record DAHXMP010000085.1, read on the forward strand.
ACCACTCGCAACCGACCTGCCATATTTGAGTATTTCAGAACTGCCTTCGGGCATAGGAATAGCATTGAATCCCTGGCTTCGCAATCCCGCGGAAAAAAGCTTAGCCGCCAGGTCACCCATGGAGGGGATAAGAATATCAATACGCTTATCCGACAAGGGAACACGAGTACCGTCAGAAGAAACGAAATAGCCCTGAACCGCATCAAATTCGATGGAAGCAGGTGAAAAACCGCTGTAATCAGGGTCGAATATTTTAGATGATATTTTTCGATAATTTCTTATAATATCGAGAGCCGCATCTATTCTTGTGTTTATACCGGCGTCAGCCGTATGCCCATCGAGTTCAAGAGTGAGCGACGGTTTTGTTCCCATGATTGAACGAAATGTTGTTAGAACCATGGAGTCGGGCCCACAGGAATAATTCGTAATGAAAGTTGCAAAAAGCTGTGGATGCTTTTTAATTAGCTTGGCAACTTTAAGAACTTTTTTACCGCCTTCCCAATACATATTATCATCAACCGATTCATCCCTATAATCGAACATGTCATATGGAATGACGTAAATCCCGCGTGAAGCAAATTTTTGTGGGATACCTTTGTTTGCTGTTTCGGTGAATGAGTTATATGGCCTGCCGACAAGAACGACAGCCATTTCACTGGGATTATTTTCGAGATATTCTAGGAACTCCTCACCCATACAATAAAGCTCGTTTTGATATTTATTTTGGACAGACAAAGCATAAAGAAATGCCTCACGAGCTTTGTTTTCATCATCAATACCGATTTGTTTAGCCACTTTAACAAAGGATTCAATTTCTTTATCAAAGCCGTTTGCAAAATTCAGGAAAGGAGTAATTAATTTATTCTCGATATTGCAGTCTTTGAATGCCTGCTTGATATAGAAAGGCTCACCGCTGACAAAAACACAGGTACAATTGAAATCGAGCCTGTGATAATCTGCATCTTCGACATACATCTCGAATATTTCAGGAATAAAAAAATAATCGGGATTTTTATTGACCAGGTCCTGGAATAATCCGAGAGAAAGCTGCGCAGGATAGCAGAAAGAACTGATTTCACGCTCCAAGCCCTCTTCTTCGACTTTATCCGATAATATGACTTTAAAGCCAAGCTTCGAGAAAAAATTATAAAAAAGAGGATAAATCGTATGAGTGTGAAAAGAAAGATTTATCCCAATGGTTTTTGCATCATCAGGTAAATCAGTACCAGGAACATATTTTACAAATGTCAGTTCCTGCCGTTTTTTTATGTAATCAAATTTTTCGGCATCAACACTGCTTTTTTGCAGAGTATTGTAATACTTATTGCAGGAACCTCCAAAGGGATATTTTTTTCCTTGTATTTCGATAATATTCACAGAACAGCGAAGGTCGCATTTTTCTCTTCCTCCCGGGCAGATAAAAGGCTTTTTATAGATAACTTCTCTTTCGGAAAGTTCTTTGAGTGAAAATTCTTTTTCCTCAATAAATCCGAGCCTGATTTTTTCTTTGACTTCGAGTGCAACGCCGAAAGCACCCATCAATCCGGGTTCCGGTGGAACGATTATTTCCTTGCCTGTCAGTGCAGCCATTGCAACCGGAATTGCTTTATTATAGCAGACTCCACCCTGCATAAAAACCTTTCTGCCAACAGGCCTTGCACCCTTTACCCTGTTGACATAATTCAAACAAATCGAATATACCAGTCCTGCAATTATATCATCTTTACTTATATTTTCCTGTAATGCTGTCTTTATATCTGAGTTAATAAAAGCCGAGCACTGGTCGCTGAAGTTTGGCGGCAAATTTGCCTGCATTGCAATTGGCTCGATATCGGTAACTTTCACGCCGAGAGATTCATAAGCCGATTCTTCAATGAACGAGCCGGTACCTGCCGAACATGCTTCATTCATGGCATAATCGGCAGGAACTTTATTTACGATATAAGTATATTTTGCGTCTTGCCCACCGATTTCGAAAAATCGTATCAACTTCGCTGTCGAAATAAACAGCGGCTGTAGCATGGGCAACGATTTCATTAATAACGCCATCCGTCAGGGCATGCAGACCCGCAATCTGCCTTCCGGAGCCTGTAGTACCAAGCCCGATAATTTTTATATTAACGGGAATTTGCTTAAGAAGTTCGGAATAACATTTTCTCGAAGCCGATATGGGGTCGCCGTGAGTGTATAAATAAACAGAAGCTAGAATTTGTTCGTCGCTTTCACGAATAATTACAGCTTTTGTAGTAGTGGAACCGACATCGAGTCCTAAGATGCAAACGTCGTCTTCTTTTGCAGCGCCACGAACAGTTTCTTTAAAAGTAACTTTATCTGCGAACTTTGAAAGAGGCTCATGGAAAACAAATGAACTTTTATTATATATGAAAATATTATCAAATGTTGTCAAAGGCTTCGAACCGTTTTTTAATCCGTATAAAGCCGCTCCCAAAGCCTCGAAATATGGAGCCTCATCAGGAATCGTAATATCGTGAATTTTATTTTTCAGAAAATTCATTACTTTTGAATTGCTTGTAACACCTCCTACAACAAGAACATTGCCTCTCCTCGTTTTCTTAAGCAGTTCTTCGACTTTTTCAGCCATCATCAAAGCCAAGCCTGAAACGACCTCGCTTTTCGGAGTTCCTTTATTCAGGGCATGAGTACAATCAGACTTGCAGAAAACTGAGCATCTGCCGGAAACCTTATGAGGCTGAGCATCTTTCGATAAATCCAATACTTCATCCAAGCCAAGATTCATACGGCTGATTTGCTGAAGAAAAAATTCACCTGTACCAGAGGCACATTGGTTTTTTGTTACAAGGCTCGCTATCTTTCCGTTTTCATCGAGATTATAAACGATGAATGTTTCACCGCCTAGACTGGCAATAGCACCGTAATCCCGGTGTTCCTGATTTATATATTCGAGAGCAAATTCTGTGGCTTCCGGTTCGGAGATTGAATCGAGGTTTACCATGTTTCTGAATTTTCTTCCGGTAACAATAACCGGAAGCAAATTATTATTGAATGTTTTGAGATTATCGAGAAAAACTTTTTTCGGATTACCGTTATGAGCCAATGAAAGAACATCACCGATTCGTACATTGGAATCGGAGTTCACGGAAGCCTTTACAAACGAAACTGTCGAAGCTCCGAGACAAACTCCAATCACTTCTTTCATTGCCTCAAGTCCTTAGATTAAAATTGTCCTAAAAAAGTTTATACGAAAGTGAACGAATCAAATATATATGATATAAAAAAGCTCAGTCAAAAAAAATCACCTTACGGCTTCCCATTCGCGGGCAACCGACCTCCCTCTAAGCATAACAGAGAGCGAGTTGACCGTCCATGACAGTAAAATCCTGAAATAGCCGTATTTCCTGAATCTGCGTGGAGACTCGTAAACCAAAATATCCTTAGCAAATTTAATTTTCCCGATTTTGGATATTC
>DAHXMP010000276.1 GCA_027371665.1 Bacteroidota bacterium
TGCTACGGCACACGTTGAATATGAAACGAATAAGAGACATTATGCACATGTTGACTGTCCCGGACACTCTGATTATATTAAGAACATGATTACGGGAGCAGCACAGATGGACGGTGCAGTACTTGTTTGTGCTGCCGATGATGGTCCTATGCCCCAGACACGTGAACATATCTTATTGGCATACCAGGTTGGTGTGCCGAGAATGGTTGTGTTTATGAACAAGGTTGATATTGCTGACCCTGAATTATTAGATTTAATCGAAATGGAATTGCGTGAACTTTTGACTCAATATAATTTTCCCGGGGATGAAATTCCTATTGTTAAAGGTTCGGCATTACAAGCATTACAAGCCGGTACTGATTCTGCTGTCAAAATTGACGATCCTCGTCTGGCATGTATTTATCAACTTATGGATACTATAGACGATTATATTCCAACGCCTGTCAGGGATGTTGATAAACCATTCCTGATGCCGGTAGAAGATGTGTTCTCAATAACAGGAAGAGGAACAGTCGGAACAGGCCGAGTTGAACGCGGAATCGTAAAAGTCGGTGAAGAAGTTGAAATAGTAGGGTTCGGATTACACAAGAAAACGACATGTACAGGAGTAGAAATGTTCCGTAAGCTGCTCGACGAAGGTCAGGCAGGTGATAATATCGGTGTTTTGTTACGCGGTATAGATAAAAATGAACTTGAACGCGGAATGGTTATTGCCAAACCGGGTTCGATTACTCCCCATCATAAGTTCAATGCGCAGGTTTATGTTTTAAAGAAAGAAGAAGGCGGACGCCATACACCGTTTTTTGGCGGATACAGGCCCCAATTCTATTTAAGAACAACAGACGTAACAGGTGTGCTGAATCTTCCTGCCGGAGTCGAAATGGTTATGCCGGGTGACAACCTCGATAACCTGACAATCGAATTGATTACGCCTGTCGCTATGGAAGAAGGGCTGAGATTCGCTATTCGTGAGGGCGGAAGGACAGTTGGTGCTGGAGTTGTAACAAAGATTCTTGAATAATATATTTTTCGGGTTAATCAATAACTTACTTAACCCGAATTTTTTTATGGAGTAAAAAAAGTGGCATCACAAAGAATTAGAATCAAATTGAAGTCTTATGACCATTACTTGATAGATAAATCAAGTGAAAGGATAGTCAGGACGGTTAAACAGACAGGTGCTATAGTATCGGGACCGATACCATTGCCGACGAAACGTTCTGTTTATACAGTAAACCGTTCTCCTCATGTAGATAAGAAGTCGAGGGAACAATTTGAATCAAGAGTGCATAAAAGGCTGATTGATATTTTCAGTTCGACTCAAAAAACGATTGATGCTTTGGAACTGGTCAACTTTCAAAGTGTCCCCGGCTTTAACTTCAAGTTTCAGATTCCTGA
>DAHXMP010000288.1 GCA_027371665.1 Bacteroidota bacterium
GAACGAAATCGTTTACGAAGTCGGCGGAGGAATTAAGGATGATAAAGAATTTAAAGCCGTACAAATCGGCGGCCCATCGGGAGGATGCATCCCGGCAAGCATGGGAGACTTGGAAATTGATTATGACCGGATAAATCAAACCGGTGCCATTATGGGAAGCGGCGGCTTAATCGTTCTCGATGAAACAACCTGTATGGTTGACCTTGCAAAATTCTTCCTGAATTTCACTCAGAACGAGTCATGCGGCAAATGCACTTTCTGCAGGATAGGCACGAAAAGGATGCTCGAAATACTTGAAAGAATTACTTTAGGCGAAGGCAGGGAAGACGATATAAATATGCTCGAAATGCTTGCCGAAGAAATTAAATCAAGCAGTCTTTGCGGCTTGGGGCAAACCGCTCCCAATCCGGTACTCACGACAATAAAATATTTCAGAAGCGAATATGAATCTCACATCAGGAATAAAAAATGCCCGACTCATAACTGTTCAGCTCTTTTAACTTATGAAATAATAACCGATAAATGCACCGGCTGTACTATTTGTATCAAAAAATGCGACTCAAATGCTATAACCGGTGTACTGAAAGAGGTGCATACAATAAACCAGGTTCTGTGCATAAAATGCGGCAAATGCTACGAGGTTTGCAATTTCGACGCAATACTGAAAAATTAGTATGAATGGAGAAAAAGAGAAATGAATGATATTATAGTTACGATTAACGATAAAAAGACTAAAGCGTCAGAAGGCAAAACAATTCTCCAGGTTATCCGAGAAAACAAGCTCGACAATATACCTACGCTCTGCCACGACGACAGGATAGAGCCTTACGGCTCATGTTTCGTTTGCGTCGTCGAAGTCGCCGGGTTGAACAAGCTCGTTCCTTCCTGCTCAACACCGGTCAGCGAAGGAATGAAAATTACGACAAATAATGAAAAAATCAGGAATGCACGAAAAGCGGCACTGGAACTTCTTATGTCGAATCATTATGCGGACTGTATAGGTCCATGCAGTAACAACTGCCCTGCCGGAGTGGATGTCCAGGGATATATAGCCCTAATTTCGATGCACAAATACGAGGAAGCTTTGGACCTGATTAGAAAGGCAAATCCTCTGCCTTTATCAATCGGGAGAGTTTGCGTCCGCAATTGCGAGGATGCCTGCCGAAGGAGCAATGTTGACGAGCCGGTTGCAATAAATTATCTAAAGAGATATGTAGCCGATATGAAATTTCATACAGATGGAAATAATAAAATTGTTTCTTCGATTGAAAAAGAAAATCAGGGAAAAGATTCACCAGCTTCGCTTAATCCCAGTGGGGAAAAAGTGGCTGTAATAGGCGGTGGACCGGCAGGTTTAACAGCGGCTTATTATCTCGCTTTGAAGGGATACCGGGTTACGA
>DAHXMP010000321.1 GCA_027371665.1 Bacteroidota bacterium
AGCTACCGCGACCTGCCCCTGAGATTGTTCGAGTACGGCACGGTTTACCGTTACGAGCAGTCGGGCGAGTTGAACGGACTGACAAGGGTTCGAGGCTTTACACAGGACGACGCACATATATATTGCACTGTCGAGCAGTTGAAAGACGAAGTCAAAGGAGTTGTTGACATTATTCAATTCTTCTTCGGTGTGTTTGGAATGGAAATCATGACCAGGCTATCTTTCAGGGATGATGAAACATCCAAGTACGGCGGTGATATTGAGCTGTGGGAGCGGGCTCAGAAAGAAATTAAAGAAGCCGCAGACGAAATAAATCTGAATTATAAAATTGCTATAGGCGAGGCGGCATTCTATGGTCCGAAGATTGACTTCATCGTCAAGGATGCGTTAGGCAGAAAATGGCAGTTGGGTACTGTACAGGTGGACTATGTAATGCCCGAAAGGTTCAAGCTCGAATATACCGGTGCGGACAACATGCCTCACAGGCCTGTGATTATACACAGGGCACCGGTGGGTTCGCTCGAAAGGTTTTTCTCTATACTCATAGAACATTTTGCGGGAAACTTCCCGTTCTGGATTGCACCGGTTCAGGCAAGCATTCTGCCAATCAGCGACAAACAGCACGATTATGCCTTGCAGTTGCAGGAAAAGCTCAACAAGCTCGGATTCAGGGTAGAAACCGATTTGCGAAGCGAAAAAGTGAACCGTAAAATTGCTGAATCGGAACAGCAGAAAGTGCCGTTCTCAATCATAGTGGGGCTGAAGGAAGCCGAAAGCGGGCAGGTCTCTTTGCGCCAGCACGGCAAGGGCGACCTCGGGAGCAAATCATTCGATGAGTTAATAAAACTATTCAATGATTTGAACAAGCCCGGAGTGCTGTAAGGAAAAATTATTAATCACTACATAATTTGGTTCCTATTTCTTATTTTGCCTGAATGTATCAATCCATACTCTGTTTTCTATGACCTGCTGGATTTTGAACGGGACATCCGACAGAAAGTTGTAAAGAGTGGAGCCTTCGATTTTTCTCACAGTTGTGAGATACATTTCCCAGTCATTGTTTCTTATCCCCATGGTATTGGGCATGGCAACTGCAATTACCTGCGTATTAGAAGTTACATTTCTTAAACCCTGCCCTTTGTTCAGAATTACGATAATCTTGAAGCAAGAATCAGGTATAGCGATGATATTTTTTATTTTGTTTGCCGAGTGAAATATTCCGCCGGCAACAATATAAAGCTCTTTGTTTTCTTTTTTGCAGAGATTTTCACAGAAATCTTCGAGTTTAAGCCATGGCCCGCGGTTTAAGTCGGGTGTTTGAGGAAGAATATTTGTAAGCAGGAAAGTCGCTTTATTGTCTTCAACGGTTTTTGTTCTTTCCTCCGAACGCACCATATGTCCCCTGTCGAAGCCTGAATAGTTATAATCATTATTTTTTATTAAGGTAAAATCTTTAGGGAGAGTTGTGTCGGTAATGAATTTTCCTTTATATCTTGGCACCGAACCATACCAATCGGCATTCAAATCCCAGGAAACCCAATTAGCAGTATTTCTGAATTTATTATAAGAAAGTGCATATTGAGCTTTAATCATCAGATAATCATCGCCCGGATTATTGTCTGTAGGAATCCCCATCTCAAGATGAACGGATTTTTCATAGAATGCAAATCCATAATAAGGTAAATACAGCAAAGTTACTGTTATGAGTATAGCTAACGAAGTAATTTGAATTATTTTTTTCATTTTGAATAAAAAATAATAAGACTAAAAAAAAGGGAATCCCGCATATCCGGGATTCCCGTTGTTAATTTCAATTTTTTTTACATTAATCAGAAAGATTCAACAACGTAATAGGTAGGCCCGATATACCATTTACCTTTTGGCCTGAGGCCCGTTGGCGGCGGCTGAGTCGGGTCTGTAGTATCCGAACCGTAAATAGTGATTCTGTCGGCATCAATGCCGTTTTTTACAAAATACTCTTTCAGCGAATTACAGCGTCCTTCAGTGATGACCTTATTTTCATTCGAATTGGCATTGTTGTCCGGGAAGCATAAAATCTGGAAATGAATCCTTGGATTTTTCTGCATAGTTTCCAAAATATCTTTCAGGAAGAAATCGGAACCGGCCCGAAGTTTTGTCTTTCCGGATTCAAATGTTGGTACCTTCTGGGGAATCCTTAAGCCTCTTGCTTTCGGTTTAATAAGAAAGTCACGCGAAAACTCGGCATATTTGTCTGTCGGAGGTATATTCACCTCAAAATCTTGTTTGAAGTAGTCCAAATCACCAAAACGGATGAAATACTTTTCGCCCGGTTTTAAACCCGTAATATAGTAGTATCCGTTCTGCTCGGCATTGCTGATACCGCGGTAAACTCTTTTCCCGTTAGCATCGAAGGCTTCCATTCTCACGCTTATAGGCTGGTGAGTGATTTCGTTAAAGACACTCCCCGTGAGCGAAACGACCAGCTTTGTTAACTGAGAATAGCAGGGACTGAGCTGTAATACCGATAACACAGCAAAAATTGCCGAAAAAACTGCAATTTTTCTCATATTAAACTCCTTTATTATTATTTACCTTTTCTCTTTTTATTTTCTTGTTCCCTGGTTAAAAAGCGAACCGTTCCGTCGGCACAGCCGATAATAATAATGCTGGCATCGCTAACCATGTCAACTCCCCATATTTCGACACCTGCATTGAGAGTCATCAGATTTTCACCTGTTGTAATATCCCATAGCTTAACAGTGCTGTCGAGGCTTGCCGAAACGATGGTTTTGTTATCTTCGGCAATTGATACGTCCTGGATGAGCTGTTTGTGTGCCTGAAATGTAAGGCGGCAAGTGCCTTCAGGCATGTCCCAAACCTTGATGACGCCATTCTGGTCGGCAGATATCAGGAGCTTACTGTCGAAGCTATAAAGCACTGCAAGAACAGGAGCTTCATGTCCTCTCAGGGTTTTCAGGCATTCTTTAGTCGTAAGGTCGGTTGACCAGATTTTAATCGTGCTATCATCGCTGCAAGAAGCAATAAATTTGCCGTCATAGCTGTATGCAACGCTGTTTGTCGGTTTGGTATGCCCGCGGAGTGTCTTGATTTCACTTGCCAGCCGGGTGTCCCAGAGTTTCACGGTTTTGTCGAAGCTTGTACTTGCGATGAAGGTACTGCTGTCGTCCTGGCTGAAATATACTCCAATAACCTGGTCGGTATGGCCTGTTAAAATATTAAGCTGTTCCCCGGTTGTAGCATCCCACTCTCTTACGGTCATATCGGCGGAACCGCTTGCAATCCATTTGTCGTTGCCTGAAAATGACACGCTGTTAACTGCACCGAAATGTCCCTTTAAATGCAGGAGTTCCTTTCCTTCGGGAATGCTCCATACTTTGATAGTCTCGTCGAGGCTGCCTGTGGCAACCTTAGTGTTATTTTCGTTTACGAACACGCAGAGAACATCTGCATCATGCCTGCCTACAATTCTCATGTCGTACTTGTAATTCCCCTCCGACCATAAAAACTGAACAGGATAGGTAATGATGAGAATTATTAAAATTGTCTTTTTCAAAAATCCCATGATTAACCTCAATTCTATTGATAAATAATTAAATTCTTCCCAATTACTGTATTTAATCTGCCCTGCAACTCAATATCAAAAACTTTAAAATTTCTTAAAAATATGAAAAAATCTTTGAAATCATTGATGTACACAGTCATTGTTCATTCTGTAATTTTCTTTTTTTTATTAAATTTTTAAGTATTATTTATAAATTTAAATAATAGTTTATTAATTTAAAAAAAATTTCGGGATTCTGAAAATAAAGTTTATTCCTCAAATGAGTGTCAATACTTTTTTATGATGCAAATTAACAAAATATTCGTACGGGGAAAAAGCTATATATTTTTTTCTGTAATCATACTTGGTTTTTCATCGCTGCTGACACAACTGGTAATAATCAGGGAGTTTTATTCGGTTTTTGATGGCAATGAATTAATTTTCGGTTTGTTATTATCATCATGGATGTCAATTACCGCAACGGGTGCTTTAATCATTAAATTTATTTTAAAAAAAAATATTAATCCTTTTGTTGCAGTTGTTTTTCAAATTCTATTATCAATTCTGCCTGCTCTATGTGTTTATTTAATTAGGTACACGAGATTTACCATTTTTCCTGCTGGAGCGGGATTAAATCCCATTGATATATTTATTTTTGCATTTGCTGTTTCTTTGCCCTATTGCCTGATTTCAGGAATGATGTTCGCAGTATATTCCCAACTTTTTTCTTTTAATGAAAATAAAACAGGTAATGTATATTTTTATGAAACCCTGGGGAGTATAGTTGGCGGAGCATTGTTCAGCTTTGTTTTGATATTTGTTTTAAATACATTTGAAATTCTTGCAGTGATATATGGATTTAATCTAATATCTGTATTATTATTGGCATTTTATTTTACTTCGGATATTTATTCACTCGAAGCAGGCAGGTCTGACAATTCCGTCGGGAATAAACATAAAATTTTTAGTCTTATTATAAAATATTTAATACCTGCATTTTCTGTTTTAATCATTATTCCCTTTCTATTTAATATTGACCTTCAAACAAAACAATACCTATATAAAAATCAAAGTTTGCTTGAGAACATGGATACTCCCTACGGCAATTTAGTAATAACAAGAACTTCAGAGCAGTTGAATTTTTTCAGTGACGGAATCCTGATGTTTTCAACAGGTAATCCCATGGCAAGCGAAGAAGCGGTTCATTATGCAATGATTCAATGCAGAAATCCAAAATATGTGCTTCTTTTGTCCGGAGGAATTTCCGGAACAGCCAATGAAATACTGAAGTATGCACCATATAAAATTGACTACGTGGAATTGAATCCGTTTCTGATTGAACTCGGGAATAAATATATAAAAAATATTAATCATGCCGGGATTAATGCTGTTGCAGAAGACGGGCGAATTTTCGTAAGGAATACAAATGAAAAATATGATGCGGCTATAATAAATCTTCCCGAGCCGTCAACTGCACAGTTCAACCGCTATTATTCCTGTGAATTTTTCAGGGAATTGAAATTAAGAATGACTAAGGGTTCTGTAATTAGCCTCAGCCTGCCTTCTACAGAGAATTATGTAAGCAAAGAAGCGGCAGAACTTAATTCTTCGATTTATGTAACCCTGAAAAAAGTATTTAAGAATGTTATAATTATACCCGGCGGAAAAAATTATTTCATAGCTTCGGACATGACCCTGACTTATGATATAGGAAAAAGAACAGATGAAATGGGCATAGAAAACATATATGTCAATAAGTATTATTACGATGAGCCTTCGATGGTACAGAGGGCTGAAAACATTTTGAGTTCATTAAATTACAAAGCACAAATCAATCATGATTTTTTCCCTGTTTCTTATTATCAACAGATTAATTATAAGTTGAGTTATTTCGGTATCAATAATTATATTTTGATAATAATTACAGCTATTTTGCTTTTGGTTATTTTGCTCAGGATGAAACCTCTCGGTTGGGGGCTGTTTGCAGGGGGCTTTACAGCAATAGGTTCGGAAATTGTAGTACTTTTTGCTTTCCAGGTTATATTCGGTTACGTTTATTATATGTATAGCGTGATTATTACAGCATTTATGCTCGGACTTGCCATAGGAGCTTTCGTTATAAATTCCTATTCCGGTTCAACAAAAATTAATTTTTTCCTGAAAATACAAATATTAATCACAATCTATTCAATTGTTCTGCCATCTATTCTGATGAGCATAAATTATGGATTAAATAAGATATTTACGGTTGGAATAATTTTGATTCTGATATTAATAATATCATTATTGACCGGGATACAATTTGCAACTGCATTAAAGATTGACCAAAAAGGCTTTATATTGAGCCGGGGTGCAAACCAGGGAATAATAGCTATTGCATCTGAGACATACAGTGCAGATTTATTTGGTTCTGCTTTCGGGGCATTATTAGTATCGGGGTTTCTGATACCAATAACCGGAATATCAAATACTTGTTTTATAATGGGAGGGATAAATATGGCTGCATTAATAGTTATATTTATACGAAATAAATTCAATAACACTTAATTTGAATTTGAAACATTTTCAAAACTTTTTCGTGTTATAGCTGAATTTTTAATAATTTAATTCTTAAATGAAGCACACAGAAAAAATCGGTAAAGAAAAAGTAGGCAAGCTTTTATTTAATTTCTCGATACCTTCGATAATAGGTATGCTCGTTATGGCATCTTATAACGTGGTTGACAGGATATTTGTAGGCAGAGGAGTGGGAGCTCTTGCCTTGTCAGGAATTGCAATCACATTCCCGCTTTTTATAATTTTGATGGGGTTCGGCCTGTTGATAGGTATCGGTTCTACAGCCCTGGTGTCAATAAAGCTTGGGGAAGGCAATCTCGACGAAGCCGAAAGGACTACAGGCAACGCATTAAGTATGTCATTGATAATATCTGTAACATTGATGACAACAGGATGGATATTTCTTGTCCCGTTGCTGAAACTCCTGGGAGCACAGGGCGAAGTGTTTGTTTACGCTAAACAGTATATGGAACTTGTCCTTTTAGGAACAATATTTCAGACCATTGCCTATTCGATGAACAGTATCATTCGCGGCGAAGGCAATCCGAAAATTTCTATGCTAACTATGATTATCAGTGCTGTTTTGAATGCAATTCTAAATCCAATATTTATTTTCGGACTTCATTTAGGCGTGAAAGGCTCTGCATTATCTACCATTATATCTCAGTTCGTTGGTTCTGTATGGATAATGAATTATTTTTTCAGCAAAAAAAGCACAATAAAGTTGAGATTAAAAAACCTGGCTCTTCAATTAGACATTGTTAAAAAAATATTTTTCATCGGAGTATCTCCTTTTGTTATGCAGTTGGCTTCTTCTGTTGTAATAATGATAGCGAACAGGAACCTTGAAGTGTATGGAGGCGATATTGCTATAGCGGCTCTTGCTATTATCTACAGCGTGTTTATGATAATATTCATGCCGGTTCTCGGTATTAACCAGGGATTGCAGCCAATTGTCGGTTATAATTACGGTGCTACACAATATCAAAGGGTACTGAGAGCACTAAAACTCGGTTTGATATCTGCTTCAGCTATTTGTGCCGGCGGGTTTTTACTTATTATGATTTTCGATAAAAGTATTGTGATGCTGTTCAGCTCTAATGAAATGAACTTAATCACGATGACTGTACACGGATTGAAAATACAATTGCTGACATTACCAATAGTCGGAATAACGGTAATAACATCGAGCTATTTCCAGGCTGTAGGCAAGCCGAGGTTTTCAATAATCCTGACACTTTTAAGACAGGTTATTCTTATTATTCCGCTTCTCTTGATATTGCCGAAGTTTCTTAAGCTAGACGGTGTTTGGGTGGCTACGCCTATTTCAGACGGGTTCACATCATTATTGGCAATAATATTCTTGTTTTTTGAAATCAGAAGATTGAAAGGAAAACAATTTCAGGAACTGAAAACACAACCGGTGATAATCGAAAATAATCAGCCAGAAACAATTCCTGATTAGTTAAGCTTATTATCAATATAATAATAATTAGGTTATTTTCAAAATAAGTGTAATTTAGTGAAACAAAATCGTAAAATTTATGTTTATTATAAATAAATAACTGCCAATTTATTTTTAATTTTTAAAGGACCTTATATGAAAAGAACGACAGCTATAACGAGAAGTATGATTGTTATTGTATCAGCTTTTATTTTAATTTCACAGTTGACTATTCCTTCACTGTTTGCCCGGGTACAGCCTGTTGTAGAGAAAGACGGTTCTGTACTGCTTCCTGCTCAGAGAACCGGTTCAAATGCTTCTGATTATATTAGTGCTGTGCCGTCGAAATCAGCGTCATGGCAGGCTTTTTATAAACAGAACGGGAATTGGACAGTTTTGATGGATTTAGCCACACAAACACCAACGAGGGCTTTCGGAACTCCAATCAAAATAACCGGTTACCGGGTGATAACACAAGACAATATCAGTAATGCTGCCCTGAAATTTCTTAATGATTTTTCGAATGTTCTGAATATTAATCCCGGCGATTTGAAATTCCTGGGTGCAAAGCATATCGGCGGGCTCTGGTATGTAAACTATTCACAAGTTTATCACGGAGTCGATGTTCTCTTGTCTAATGTTACCCTGCGAATAACCGAAGCAGGCAAAGTTATGGCTTTCGGTGTAAAATATTATAATAATATCAATATCAGCCTGACACCTGTAATATCATATAATAAAGCTATGAGCAATGCAGCTTACGGTTTGAATTATAATAATAAATCAGATGTAACTCAAAGTACTGGAAAAACCTATATCCTGCCTGTAAAAACAGGAGGAAATGTAAGTTACAGCCTCGTATATGAATTCCTGATTAACACACAGGGAACGACCGGAAAATTTTTATCTTATGTTGATGCCCAAAACGGCAATGTCATCTGGAGGCGTAACCTTATATTCGATGCTGATACGAAAATCGATGTTAAAGGAGCCATAAGGCCAAAATACTCGTATGATGTAATTAATTATGCCCTTTTCCCCTATCAGTATTTCACAGTCGGTTCAGCTCAATATCAGACAGATAGTACAGGGTCATATACATTAAATTTAAATTCAAAGGATAAAATTACAGCTATGCTCGAAGGTCCCTGGGCAAAAATTATTTGGATTCAATCACCAAATAATGATGCGTATTATAGCGATTCAATTTCACCCGGAGCGAATTATCTTATGGAATGGAATGACGGAAATTCGGATGCAAAGGAAAGGAATCTTTTTTACCATACAAATTATATTCATAGTTATCTGAAAAGATTAGACCCCGGTTTTAAAGGAATGGACCAGCAGATTAATATCGGTATTGAACCGGGAGGACAGTCACCCAACGCCGGCTGGGATGGATATGGAATAACTTTTTATTCAACAGACTTGACTGATTATAAATTTGCTGAAACACCTTCAATACTTTACCATGAATATACACACGGCATAAATGCAAAATTATATTACTCTGTTCTTAAGGTGGACAGCCTTTATGCTATGGTCAACGGTTCCTGTAACGAAGGAACAGCAGATGTAATGTCATGCTTTATGATTGACGATTCAATGGTAGGCAGGGGAGCATTTGTTGCAGATAAAAACGAAAACATCAGGATGCTTGCCAATAACAATATTTATCCCGACAGTATAAGCGGTGAGTCTCATCATGACGGCCAGATATTATCAGGTGCTTTTTGGGATTTCAGGATGATGACCTCTGTTCCTGTTGCAGAAGTCGTTTACCATTTTGCAAAATACGGAACCCCGGATGACCCAGACGACGGAGTTGCTTTCAGCGAATGGTTTTTGGAAACTCTTATTTCAGATGACAATAAGGGAGGAGGCGATAATGATTTAAGCAACGGCACACCTCATATGAGTGAAATAATAACCGCATTCAATAACCATCATATCGGAACCGATTTGCTGATGGAAATATCGTTTCAGCATACACCACTTGAAGACACGCAGGATACTTTGAATCCATATACGGTTAATTTTAATTTAAAATCATATCCGAATCTTCTTGGCAGCCATCCTGACTCGGTTATGGTCGTTTATTCGACTGATAATTTCAAAACAATGAATTTAGTGCCTGCCGTAAAAGTTTACCAGGACCAGGATTCTACATTATACAGTGCAGATATTCCGGCAATGAAAAGCGGGACTATTGTCAGTTATTATATAAGTACTGTTGAGAGTGCTTCTCAAAGGAAGATTACTTTTGCAGGGAGTGATTTAACAAAATTTACGCCATATAAATTTATGGTTGGATTTAAAACTCTATATCTCGAAAACTTTGAGGATGAACCCGTCTGGTCTTCAGGTTCATCTTTAGATAATGCTTCAACCGGGCAATGGGAGTGGGCACAACCCCAGGTTGAAGATTTGACCAGCCAGGGTACAACTTACAATATGCAGCCGGGACAGGGACATACCGAAGGAGGATTGAAATGCTGGGTTACCGGACCGCTTGTTGACCCGAATCCAAATAAAATTTTCTCAAATATGCCTAACGGACAAACAACACTATTATCGA
>DAHXMP010000325.1 GCA_027371665.1 Bacteroidota bacterium
CTGAGCCTCCGGGCTTATGATTTAATTAATAATATAAAAAAACAAAATTTTAAAATTTCTGATATTTTCACAAAACAAATTAACCGTAAAGCCCCGGCTCCTTTCACTACAAGCAGTCTCCAGCAGGAAGCTTCCAAAAGACTGGGAATGCAGAACAAGAAAACAATGTCTGTTGCTCAGAAACTTTATGAGGGAGTTTCAATAGGTAATGAAGGAGAAGTTGGTCTGATTACTTATATGAGGACTGATTCCGTAAGATTAAGCCCGGAGGCTCAGCAGGCTGCACGTGAATATATTCAGAAAACCTACGGTCAGGATTATTTGCCGGATAAACCTCCGATATATACTACGAAATCTAAAAATGTTCAGGATGCTCACGAAGCAATCAGGCCTACAAGCCTTGAATATACTCCTGCAGAAATGAAAAAATACCTTGATAAAGACCATGCCTCACTGTATGAACTGATATATAACCGTTTCCTTGCCTCGCAAATGAAAGAAGCTGTTTATGACCAGACATCGGTGGAAATTCAGGGTGGAGATTTCCTTTTCCGTGTTACCGGTTCAGTCATTGTATTTAAAGGTTACCTTGCAGTTTACGAAGAGGATAAGTTTGAAAAGAATGGCAACGGCAATGGTAATGATAATGGCAAAGATACTTCAGATCAGGCACTTCCGAAAAATCTTAAATCAGGAATACCTCTTACGCTTCAAAATGTTGAATCTGTAAAATCACAGACCAAACCTCCCGCAAGGTATAATTCCGCATCTTTGGTTAAGGAACTTGACGAGCTTGGTATCGGCCGCCCAAGCACTTATGCTACTATTGTCAGCACATTGACCGACAGGGAGTATGTTCAGATGGATAAGAAATCATTTGTTCCGACCGAGCTTGGATTTGACGTTAATGTCATTCTCGTGAAAAACTTCCCCGACTTATTCAATGTAAAATTTACTGCCGAGATGGAAGAAGACCTCGATATGGTTGCAGAAGGAGCAAAAACATACCTGCAAACAATAAAAAGCTTCTATTCACCGTTTATCGAATCGTTAAACCATGCAAAGGAACACAGCGATATGCCGGTTATTTTATGCGACAAATGCGGAGCCCCGATGGAAATCAAAGTCAGCCGCGGCGGCAGATTCCTCGGATGTTCAAATTATCCCGAATGTAAAAACACAAAGCCATTGCCTAAAGACGTCAAGGTTGAAAAAGCCGAACCTGTAATTGCCGATGGTGTTTTCTGCGATATATGCGGCAAGCAGATGGTAATCCGTGAAAGCAAATACGGCAAATTCTACGGCTGTATTGACTATCCGAACTGCAAAGGGACAAAGCCGATTTCAACTAACATTTCCTGTCCAAAATGTCATGAAGGCATTCTCGTCGAGAGGTTCAGCCCGAAATCGAGAAAGAAATTCTGGGGTTGCTCCCGCTATCCCGATTGTGATTACCTTACTAATTATGAACCCATTGATAAAAAATGCCCGAAATGTGGACATGATTATATCGAAGTCCATTTCAAAAAAGTTGGCGAGGAATGGCAAAAATACATCAAATGCCCTGAGTGCAAAGAAAATTTCGAGTTCAGTCAAAAGTAACGTTTCAATAATTTTTTTTACGAGATATTCTGATTATCTACTGACTGTCAGTCTAAGCGTGGTCGAAGACTTATCCTATTAGTTTCCTGGCAAGAACAAAAAAAATTCAATTATGAATAAAAATTAATTGTTTTTTTTTTTTTAATATTTTACCTTTGCACTTATAAGCTTTAATAGAAAAAAGATCTTTAATGTAAAACCTAAAGGATAAAATTAAATTAACATAGATTTTTAATAATTATTCCTAAGGTTAAAATGAAAACTACTAATCTTAAAAAGGTTTGTCTGTTTGTAGTTTCATATCTCGTATTAATAGCAATAACTGCCACAACTGCATACTGCCAATTCGGTAGCGCCCCCGACCAAAGAACAGCAGAAAGCTTTCCCTTATATCAAATAACTCAAATCCCACTGTTACGAACAGATATGTCCCTCGATTGCATGGTAGCATATATCGCTATGGATTCTGTTACGCGAAACATAGATTATAAAAATGTATTAGATTTTATTTTTAATACTTCAATTGATACACTAAAAGTTCTCTCACGTTATATGTATGCTGTAGATGAATATGATCCTACTTTGTTACGTTCATATATCTATACATTAAGAGATTCACTTCCGGGATCAACGAATTATAAATCTTTACCCCAAAATTCTTACAGCGGAGTAAAACAAGCTATTATAAATAAAATTGATGAATTAGGCAGGGATTATTCAATGCTTTTATTGAGCAATTATATTTTGAAAGTCAGGATTGACAGTGTCGTTATAGGTACTGATACAACTTTTAATGATAATTTATCTTGGGTAAATGTTGCTTGTACAGTCCTTGATACGATTAAAGCCACATATTTGCCTGATAATTGTAATTTTGGAAATCATAAATTTGATAAACATCATAATGAAATTAATACAAGCGGACATAATTGTTTGATTTTTGGATATCCTCAGAATTGGAGAACAGGTAATTGGTTGAGAAAAGCAGGATTATTAGATACAGATACATATATTAGAACTGTTCAAAAGGACGAGGAGTATTTTGTGTTTCTTGAATTTTTTGCTTTATCTGATAGCACGGATTATTTAACTTCCATAAAAAATCTTGATGCTTGTGGCGGACTTTTTAGGATTAATAATGGAATTGTCGAAGATACAGGAAATTATTGGGGACTTGGTACAACACCTAATGTAAATGATTTTCAGAATCATTTGCTCACTCTAATAGGTAACATTAAGACATGGTGGGTACAATGAAAAATGCATTTTTTAGATATAGAATTTTTTCGATTATTTTATCAATTTTCATTTTGTTAATTAAAAGTGCTTTTTCTCAGGGTGGATATTGTGGTGATAATCCTTATTATTCAGAATGCGAATGTTATCATTGGAAATATACTGATTGCAATACCTTAAAGGAACTTCCAACTGATAATCCAATCTCTATGAAATTTATTTATTGGCCAAATTTTACTCCAGCTGCTCCACATATTGCATATTATAATTATCAATTGTTAAAAGACTATCCTGAGGGAGATAAAAAAACTTTACAATTTAATAAGGATAATCAAAATTCACTGATTGATGAATCAAGGGCTGAGTGGTCTTCAACAAGTGATGGGTATTTACCTGGTTTAATTTGGGAAACAACTTCCGAAGGCAGCAATTTTTTATGGGCAACAGATCCGGAATTATTTATTGATTATGCGTTTAGTGGTTTGGCATGGACGCAGGATGCCGTTGATGACTATCCGGATTTACAAAAAATAAAACCTAAAGCACAATGTAATCCTGGAGGTATAAGATTGAATAATGAAATACTATTTCATTCCGCAATTTTTTTTAATAATACTCCAGAATTTTGGAATAATAATTATGTTCATAATTATAGATGGACAACTGCAAAAATAAATGAATCTAATCCTTGTAGAGGTACTGGATATATGTGTCTTGATTTCAAAGTAATAGCTATACATGAATTAGGGCATTTTGTTGGAATTGGACATGAAGGTGGTCTAGAATATTGTGTTATGTTCCCTGGTCCATATTATCAACAATATTTTCATAATGATGTTCCTGACAAATTATGTAAATGTGATATTGCAAATTTTAGGGTTACTTATTGTAGAAATCCTTTTTTAGAGGTTAAAGATGAATGGGGAAAATTTAATGATGTCAAAATTGAATTATTTCCAAATCCTTCAGAAAATATATTTATAATAAAATTGTTTATACCAAAAACTCAAAAATTACAAATTAATATTTTGGATACCTATGGTAAAAAAATAGTAAATCTTGCTGATCGCATTTTTATAGAAGGAATAGAAGAAATCAAAATTAATTCTGATGAATATTATTCAGGTACTTATTTAATTAATGCTAAGAGTGGAAATAAATTTTATTATAAAAAACTTGTTATTGATCATTAATTTTATATGATTCATATATCGAAAATTATTATTGCATTTTTTCTAATTTCTATTTCTTTAAATAGCCAAAATAAGGGATTGGTGGCGGGGAGAATTGAATCAACAGTTACGGTTATCGGTTCTGATGATTTATTCCCACATTATTACACTGACATGCCCATTGATTGTATTATTGGCTATATCCTAATGGATTCTGTTACACGTCATCAGGATACTAAACATATTTTAATGCAAGTAAATAATTGGGATATTATTACACTAAAAAAATGGGTTAAATATTTATATGATGTAACTAATTACGACCCTTTACTATTGAGAAGTTATATTCAAAGAACTATAGTTGTTGTAGCTTCACAAGATTTGACTTATGGAGATCATTATTCATACCCATCGAATTTATATTATGGGATTGAGAACGCGATTAAAAATAAAATTGATGAATTTGGTAAAGACTATGCT
>DAHXMP010000328.1 GCA_027371665.1 Bacteroidota bacterium
AGTTTGTCTTTCTCAAATATACATTTAATTAACAGTTTGTTAGATTTTTCATTTTTTTAGGGATCGAATTAAAAAATTAATCCTCCGTCTCATAATTTATTATAAACCAAAAAGCCCCGTTCCTCAGAACAGGGCTTTATCATTAGTCATTTCTAATTAGTAATTACTTCAAAACTCTGTTTATTGATTCGATAAAATCTGCCTTATCTCTCATTCCGACTATTGTCTCAGAGATTTTACCATGTTTATCAATTATATAAGTCGATGGTACAGCCGGAATGCCGCCATAGGCTTCGACTAAGTCCTTGTTACCCAAAAATAAATAATAGTTGATTCCTTTATCCTGGGCAAAATTTATAACCGTCTTTAAATTGTCATCAATTGATTCACCTTTTTCGAGTGCAATACCAATAAGAATAAAGTCTTTCCCCTGTAAATCTTTGTTAGTTTGAATCAGGTCTGGAATTTCATGACGGCAAGGAGGACACCATGTTCCCCAAAAATTAAGAAGCACAACTTTGCCTTTAGTCAATTCTGAAAACTTTTGGACAGAACTACCCTCTGTCCATGTAAAATCAGAAGCCTTTCCTGATTTGCCTTTTGTTACTGTACCGATTGTATAAACCTTTACATTTGCGGTATTATCTGCACCGGCGGCATTTGAAGCAAGCATCTCATGCGGGTTGTCCTGATTCATCGGATTGTCTTGTTTAACATCTGCTTTTTCCTTTGTGCATGCATAATTTGTAAGCAGTAAAAAACTTGCAAGAACTAATAATAAGAATGATTTTATTTTTTCCATAGATTACTCCAATAATTTATATTATTAATGTGAATTTTAAGTTTTGACGTTATTGAATATTTTTTATTTCAATAAATAATTTATTATTTTCTTTATAACTAATTGAAATAAAATTTTTTATATCTAATTCCTTAAAAATCATATAACTGCTATTTTATATATTTTAGTCTTTTTTCTCTGTTTTCTGTTTCTTAACGGATAATAGCAAACCACCAATAATAAATATAACTCCAAGCCAGACAAGATTAATTATCGGTTTTTTTGATATTTCAAACGACACAATTTCAGTCGGTTCGGTTTGATGTATATCATTCGGTATAAATGAAAATTCTGCTTTTGAACGTGAAATATCTGTCTGATTTATATCAAACTTACTGAAACCGATTTTGTAATTTTTCCCGTCTAATTGTTTCATAATCGGCTTGAACTCACCTGTATTCATGTTCATTTCTGAAAACAAAGTGTCTTCAACCACCTTGCCGCTATAATTTAGTTTTATAATTGCCCCCATAGGCATTATAGGATTATCCTGTTCTTGCTGAGTCATGTGCGAAATATCGAAGGTCAAAAATTTTATTTGCACTGAACTGTCGAGGGGTATCGGTATGCTGTCTCCCTTAGACAAAGTTACGCTCGGGTACGGATAATCATAACTAATAGAATTTGGAGAGATATAAACATCGCTTGTAACATATCTTTTAATTCCCGGCTCAAAATAAGGTGACATTCTGTCGTTAAAATCGCTCCAGTAAATTATTGGCGTTACAATAGAAATGTTACCGCTGTTTGTTAGCTTAAGTTCGTATTTGTATTTTTCCCTATCAGGCATTGATTTCTGAATCTGTTCCCTGCCGATTAGTGTTATTTCATAGCCTAATGCCCGGACAGGTTGATTTTCCTTTAAATTTATCTGTTGTTTTGTTACAAAAACCGATGAACATAAAGCTCCGAGAAGAAGCAGTGAGAGTCCCAGATGTGATAAATAACTCCCTGTAAATCTCAGATTCTTTTTACCTACTTTATAAATAAATATAACGTTAATAATGACAGAATATAAAGCTCCGAACATAAGAAGAATAAAATCAATGCGTGTTAATCCAGCTATAATTAGAATTACACACATAACTGCTGCAATCACAAGAGCGATTAATGATTTCTTTATAGCTTCCGCTATTGATGACGATGCTCTCCAGTTCAGGTATAGAGCAAATGCATTTGTGATTAACATTATTATGGCAAGCGGAAGCGTCCAGTTATTATAAAATGATGTGTCAACAGCCGATTTTGGTTTCCCAAGTATTTCCTGGAATATAGGGAGGCTCGTGCCGAAAAACACAATTATCATTGTAGCCAGCATTATTATTGAGCCCAGTGTTGTAAAAAATTCTCTTGAATTATACTGGAAACTGATTTTAGTTGATGTCATATTCTTAAATCTCATAATGAAAGCGATTACTCCGATAAGAGCAAATGCAACAAGGAAAATCAACAATAACAGGTACACAAACTTCCCGGGGTCAACAAAGGAATGAACGGATGTTTCTCCCAGTACTCCGCTTCTTGTCAGGAACGTCGCATAAAGAACCAGAATAAAACTTGTTATCGCAAGAATAAAATTAGTTTTCACAAGCCCGCCGGTCCGCTTTTGAATAAGCAGTGTATGAATCAGGGTGATACTTACAAGCCAAGGGAGAAGCGAAGAATTTTCTACCGGGTCCCAGCCCCAGAATCCTCCCCAACCCAATGTCTCATAAGCCCAGAATCCGCCGAGCATAATTCCGAAACCAAGAACTGAAGCTCCTATTAATGCCCACGGTGTGGCAAGATTTACCCATTCGCTGTAATCTTTCTTCCATAAACCGGTCATTGCCAGCACAAAAGGAACTGCCATTAAAGCATATCCTGTAAACAATATCGGAGGATGAATACTTATCCAATAACTCTCTAGAATCGGATTAAGGCCCCTGCCGTTTGGGGGCAGTGAACTCATGCTTATATTTTGATTAGGGAATGTCTGCCATAAATAATCGAACGGGCTTTTCAATATAAGAAGGAAAAGAAGAAACACGAGTATTAATGAAAAATAAGCCATTGTCTTTGATTCGTAGCCGTGTTTCCTCGAATAGAACTGCAGTATTACCCCAACAATTGACAATAATAATGCCCAGAGTAAAAATGAGCCTTCCTGTCCTGCATAAAAGGATGATATCAGTAAATGTAGTGGCAATTCTTTTGAAGAATAACTCCATATATATGTATATTGAAAATTATGGTCAATGATATTTGCCAGTAAAATTCCTGAAATCAAAACAACTAAGAAAAACATAAGCAAAAATAAATATCTTCCTATCAGTGCCTGTTTGTCATCCTTTTCTTTTGATAAAAAATATGCCCACATAGCTCCGAGAGCAAGAATAAACGATACTATTACAAGTATTTTGCCTGCCATAACCTACCTGCTAAAATTTCTAAATTATTTTCTATTGATTTTTTGTCTTGTCATATGTTGCTTCGTATTTCGACGGGCATTTTGTTAGAATCTCGCTTGCATCGAAAGCATTGTTTTTGAAGCATCCTTTGACGACTATATGGTCTGCTATATCGAAATTGTTCGGTTTTGGTCCGTTGAATACGACATGAACTTCCGTATTTTTATCATCTTTCATGAAAAATGAAAATGTATTGGCTTGATTATCATAATTGCTGGGCTTTTCCTTTTGCCAGACCCCGATAACCTGGAAGGTTTTTCCCGTTGACTGGGCTTTTGCAAAGTCAGCATATTCAATTTTACTGCTGTCAAATGAAAAAATAGCCACAACTATGAATAGGAGAGCTATTACAGCCCCGATTATATATTTCTTTTTCATTGAGTCCTCCTTTATTCTATACCGAATCTATCCTATCAATATAGTTTTATACTGTTGATTTTATTGCTTTTCATTTTCTTTGAATTGCTTTTCCAGTTTTGAAACTTTTTTATCCAGGGAAAGCATAAACATCGAAATACCGAACCAAATCATCAGGACGATAACTAATACTATATATAAAGAATTATTTATAAAAAAATTCAACATAAGATTTACAATTTAATGATAAAATTT
>DAHXMP010000329.1 GCA_027371665.1 Bacteroidota bacterium
TTTATCCAAAAGGGAAGCTACAAACGGAATTGCAAATGCCGGATATGTATGTAAAAACGGACAGTGCGAATGTATTTCTTTTTGTAAAATTTGAAAGGGGTGGTAATTCACCAGCATTCGGTACCTGTTTTCTAAATATAACCGATGAAAAAGGAAATGATGTTGAAGAGCTAAAAGAACCTTTCAGCGTTTATCTGAATACCACAAAAAGCTTTAAAATTGAAAAACGCAAGCTGAAGCCGGGGAGATATAAGGCAGAGATAAAATACACAAACGAGCAAAGTGCAACACCGGAAACTTACAGGCTGGATTTTAAGCCATTCATAAAAACTTTCAACTTTGAAATAAAATAAGCCGGAATGAAAACGAAAAATGAATTTTATAAAGTTCATAGTCTTGTGTTTCCTGGTTCAGATAAGCATTATAAATTTTTTATACTCACAGGAGGAAAAAGATTTACCCAAAGGGGCTGAGGATGCCGGCTTTATCACCGCATACAGCAATTACCAGGTTAATGTCCCTACATATTATTATAACGATTCACTTTACATACCTCTCTTACAGACTTTATCTTTCCTGAAAATATATTTCATAACTGGAAACGGATTAGACGCTCTTTCGGGTTATTTTATAAGTAAGGATACTACATTCGAAATTGATTTCAGTTCGAATAAGGCGAAATTCAATGACAGGGAAATCGAATTTTCAAACAAAGATTATTTCAGGACAAATCTCGATATTTTCATACTTCCTTCTCTACTCGATAAAATTTTCGGATTAAATTTACGGATAATGCAATCGTCCCTGACTCTCTATATAGATAGCAGGCGGGATTTGCCGATTCTCCTCGAAGATAAAAGAAAGAAGAAATACTCATACTTAGATTCAAAAGAAGTGCAGGAAAAGCTCCTGCCCCTGATTTACGGCAGGAAATGGAGCCTTCTCAACGGCGGTACTGTTAATTATAGTTTAGGTGCTTCCAGAAACACAGGAATTATGAATTACAATTACGGGGCAAGCTTTGGCTTGCAATTGCTCGGAGGAGATTTTCAATTTAATACCTTAGGTACTTATGTAAAGGGAAGCAGTTTTAATACAAATCAAAGCAATTGGAAATTAAGATATGACTTCGATAACGATTGGTTGTCGAATATTACCTGCGGTTACATAATGCCCATGAATTTCCGTACGACCTCTTTCAATTATATAACATTGAATGTTCTTCAGTATAACGGTGTTCAGATTTCGAACGAGAGATATATGCGTAATTATAATTTTTCGACGATTTCTATCGAAGACAAAATTGCACCTAACTGGCAGGTGGAGCTATACGTAAACGGACAATTATTTGCCCAGCAAACAACCAATGCACTCGGTTATTATCATTTCGATTTACCCGTAAAATACGGCAATAATAATTTAACTTTAAAATTCTATGGTCCCGACGGGGAGTTAATGTCGAAGTCAAAAGTGATATCGGTACCTTCGGACTTCCTGCCTCCCGGCACCATAAAGTACACATTAGGTGCAGGGAAAATGCAATATGTGAATCAATACATGGGAACGGGAAGCTTTTCGCTCGGTATAACCGACTGGCTGACAAATACGATAAATGGCGAACATATTTATAAACAAAAAAATATGAGTTTATTAGACCACACGGCAATACGTTTGGGAGGCAACCTGACATTAAGCACCGATTATGCACCTAGTAAATTGCTGAGCGGATGTCTCAGTCTGTGGTCGGATGATTTCGGGACATATAATCTTGCATATACAAATTATTACGGTGCTTCCGATTTGAACGAACGGGGATGCGACAATGCAATAGAATTGAATATGAGTGTGCCGCGAATCGGTTTTCTTCCCTTGAATATCATTTTGCGTTCATCGAGGCTTCAATCTCAAGGCTTGGTAAGTTACCAGATAAACTCAGATATGCGAATGTTTTTATCGTTATTTGATTTTGAAATTTTATACAATGCTTCGATGAGCCAGGTGCCCGGGCAGAAGGCTTATCTAAACCAGGATATAAATCCAATGATAACCTTTAACTGGTATAATAAAAAAAATTTTTTTTCTTTCATAGACAATACGAGATTTATTGTCGGGGCGGATTACAATACGGATTTAAAGAGATTTACTTTTGCAACTGTATCGCTTGAACAGCAAATTTTAAAAGATTTGGATTTAAGGACAGAATGGAGAAAAGATTTAATATGCGGATATTCTTCTTTAAATCTAACTATTCAGATGAATTTGCCGCAGTTCAGGTCAATGACGACGTCTTATATTAATTCGGAAGCAGCACCAGGCTATACTCAGAGCTTAAGCGGAATGATGGGTTTCAATCCGCAAAGTATGGATTTCAGATTTGACAACTCACAGACCTACGGCTCGATAGGAACGGGTGAGGCAAAGTTCAGATTTTTTATTGATGAAAACGGAAACGGCAAATACGACAATGGTGAATATGAAATACCAGGTGTTTCAGTTCATGTATCTATGGGACAAGTTAGAACGGATACAAAAGGCTCGACGATAGTTTATAGTCTTCCCGTGGATGAGAGAATAAACGTAACGGTAAATACAGAATCAATAAAAAATCCTCTATGGATTCCTAAGTACAAAGAATTTGCAATGATAGCAGACCCGAATTCCTTTAAACAGATTGACGTACCATGTTATGCTTCAGGTATAGTCGAAGGCAAGGTAACGAAGAACGATAGTGCCCAAACTGGACAGGAAGGAGTAAGAGTGCATTTTAAGAACACTGAGAACGATGATGATATATCTGTAAATGTATTTTCGGACGGCAGTTATTATCAAATGGGGATTCCGCCGGGTAATTATAACGTATATGTTGATTCATTGCAGATGAGTTTATTAAATGTTTTATCCGAACCGCCAAGAAGACATATAGTTATAGCATCGAAGATGACAGGCGATGATATTAGCGATATTAATTTCACTTTGATTCCAAAAGGGGGAATGAAAGAAATGAGAACCGAATCAAATAAAGAAATTACTAATACACCTGGGGAGAAATTAATAATGAATAAGGTACCAAATAAATCTGGTGATATAAATAGAAATAGTAAAAAACCGGATAATGAAAAATCTAAAGTTAATAAACCCGAAACGGCAGAACCATCAAAAGAACCTTATCAGAAAATAATAAAAGAAAAGACATTCAACTACAAAAACACGAACGATATAATCGTAAGTGCCGATATGGGTAAATATCTGGATTCAGTCCTTTCATTCCTGAAGGAAAATCCTGGGGCAAAGGTATCTCTGACCGGGCATAGCGACAACTTCAGCACTAAAGAAAAAGAACATGCAATTTCGTATAAACGCTGCCAGGCTGTATTTAATTATCTGGTTTCCAAAGGCGTTGATAAAAATAGGATTTTGATTAAAGCCGCGGGCTCGGATTATCCCCTCTCTCCCAATTCCACACCTGAAGGTAGAGCAAAAAACAGGAGAATCGAAATTAAGGTAGTGAAATAATTTTTATTCCCTTTTTTTTCTTATTTTCTGTTAAGAAAAAATTAAAATATTTTATTCTAAAAATTATTTTGTAAAATTTGCGTTTATTGAAATAATATCTTTGAAAATTTCTTCATTTTAACATTAATCTAAATAAGGAGAATCTTATGGCAATAAAGCTTGCAATCAATGGTTTCGGAAGAATAGGAAGGCTTGCATTCAGGGAAGCATTCAACAGAAAAGGCGTTTTTGAATTTGTAGGAATTAATGATATTACGGATGCCAAAACGCTGGCTCACCTTTTAAAATATGATTCTGTCCATGGCAAATTCCATGGTAATGTCTCTGTTGAAGGGAATAATATTATCGCTGACGGGGTGAAAATCCCTGTTTCAGCCGAAAGGCAGATTGAATCCCTGCCGTGGAAAGGAAATGTTGACATCGTTCTCGAATCAACGGGT
>DAHXMP010000331.1 GCA_027371665.1 Bacteroidota bacterium
TATTGCAATTGGACAAATCACAGACAGCCGGGAAACAAAATTCGGAAAAAACAAAAAGCTCCTTAACCTGATTCTCAGCGATGGCAGCGGTGGTACGGCAAACATCTTGTTTCAATATATACTTTAAGCTTAGCCACAGTGATTTACTGTTTCATTTTAAAATCGGTTAATTATTTTCAAATATAATTAAATTCGACAATTAATCAAATATTATTGAAATTATTACATTTCTTTGCTTCACAACGATTTTCTGCATAATTTTATAAAATGTGATTATTGGTTTTTCCCTTCATGGATGAAAAGAAAAAAGAAATAGTAAGCGAACTGCAATTCATTAAGGGTGTCGGTCCCGTGCGGGCAAAGGCTCTTGCACAGGAAGGCATTTTAACGTCCGAAGATATATTAAATTATTTTCCTCGTGATTATATTGACCGAAATGCTGTCTCCTCGCTCAAGGCATTAGCTGTCAAGTTAAGGCAGGATGACCTCTTTAAGAATAATATTTCCCAAACCTTTTCGCTCAAAAACGAAGTTATTGCAATTGGACAAATCACAGACAGCCGGGAAACAAAATTCGGAAAAAACAAAAAGCTCCTTAACCTGATTCTCAGCGATGGCAGCGGTGGTACGGCAAACATCTTGTTCTGGTCTTACACCGATTATTATAAAAAAGCTTATCCGGTGGGCGAACTCGTTTCCGTAAGTGGGAAAGCCGAACTCGATAAATATAACAGGATTCAGTTCCATCATCCCGAAATTGAGCGATTCGAACCTGAAGATGAAAAGCTTTACAGGCTGGGAGCTATTCTTCCGGTTTACCCGATGACACAGGCACTAAAAAACGCAAGGTGGACAATGCGTCAGCTAAGGCAGACAGTCTCGACCGTAATCGAAAATATTATTCCCGATATTAAAGAAAACTTGCCCCTGTCTTTGCTTGATAAATATAAGCTCATAAAAAGGAACGATGCTTTCAGGCACCTGCATTTTCCTATGTCAGTCGAGGATATTTCGCTTGCAAAGTACAGGATGAAATTCGAAGAAGTTTTCCTTTTCGAATTATTTCTTGCCGTCAGGCAAAAGGGAATCAAGCTGAACGAGCCGGGAATTGCGATGAATCCGAAAAGCAGGAGAGCGAGGGCATTATATGAATCTCTTCCGTTCAGGCTTACCGATGACCAGAAAAAAGTAATTCGAGAATTGACAGACGATATGAAAAGCGGTTTTCCGATGAACCGTTTGTTGCAGGGAGATGTCGGTGCAGGTAAAACCATCGTTGCTCTCTTAATTATGCTCGATGCAATTGACAACGGCTGCCAGGTAGCGATTATGGCTCCGACAGAAATACTTGCAGAGCAGCATTACCATACCATTAAAGATTTTTCAGAAAAGCTCGGCGTGAAAATCGTCCAGCTTGTCGGAGGTCAGAGGACAAAAGCCAGATATGAAATACTTGAAAAAATAAAATCCGGTGAAGCTAATATTATTGTCGGCACTCATGCTATGTTCGAAGGTACAGTTGCATATAATAAACTGGGTCTCATTGTTATTGACGAACAACATAGATTTGGCGTCGCACAAAGGGCGAGCCTGAAGATTCTTGCAGAAGCTTCTTATGGCTCGGATAAAAGAATGCCGCATATACTCGTCATGTCTGCGACACCAATACCGAGAACTCTTTCACTTACTTTATATGGCGACCTCGACGTTTCGATTATCCGGGAAATGCCTAAGGACAGGAAACCCGTTAAGACAAATGTTGTATTCGAGAGCCAACTTCCCAAAATTTATGATTTCATCAGGAATGAAGTTAAACAGGGGCACCAGGCATTTATCGTTTTTCCTTTAGTTGAAAAATCCGAAAAGCTCGAGCTGAAGTCAGCAACTGAGCATTACGAAACATTGAAGGAAAAGATTTTTCCCGAATTGAAATGCGGTTTGCTTCACGGGCAGATGCTTTGGTATGAGAAAGAAGACACGATGAAAGCTTTCCTTGCAAAACAATACAGTATATTGGTAGCAACGACAGTCATCGAAGTAGGAATTGACATACCGAATGCAACGGTCATGCTAATTAACAATGCAGAGAGATTCGGCTTGT
Source organism: Bacteroidota bacterium (assembly GCA_027371665.1). Taxonomy (GTDB): domain Bacteria; phylum Bacteroidota; class Ignavibacteria; order Kapaibacteriales; family UBA2268; genus DAHXMP01. Next base: position 2,102 of record DAHXMP010000331.1, read on the forward strand.
CAACGCTTCATCAGTTGCGCGGAAGAGTGGGCAGAAGCGGACTTCAATCGTATTGTTTTCTTGCAACAAAAGATAATTACAGGTTCGAATTTCGAAGGAAAGATTTACAGGAAGAGGAAAGAAAAGCTGCAATAATCAGGTTGAAGACAATGGAAGAAACTACAGACGGATTCCACATTTCCGAGGTTGACCTGAAACTTCGTGGGCCCGGGGATGTTCTCGGAACCCGTCAGTCTGGCTTGCCGGAATTCAAATTTCTTGACTTGGTAAACGACGGCGATATTATATCAACAACCCGCCGCGAAGCTTTTGCATTAATCGAAGATGACCCGCACCTGAGAAAACCTGAAAACGAACCTTTGCGTAAGGAATTTCTTCATCAATACAGCGAAGGGAAAATGTATTTTGATATTGCGTGAAAATATTCATTCCAGCCTGATTTTAAATCTTTTCATACTTACAATCAAAAATATAGCAGCCATGCCGAAAAGGACGAGGGTTTCGAGCCAGAGCTGTTCTATGCCAAGCCCTTTCAGCATTATTCCTTTTACAATTACGAGGAACCATTTAGCCGGAATCAGATAACTTAAGAATTGCAAAATTAAAGGCATGTTTTCTACCGGGAAAATAAATCCCGAAAGAAGAACAGTTGGCATTAACAATCCTCCGAGTGAAGCCATCATTGCGACTAATTGCGTTTTTGCAACCGTTGAAATAAGTATTCCAAGTGACAATGCCGTAATTATGAACAGTACGGTTTCAACAATAAACAAAGCAAAACTGCCACGGAAAGGAATTTTAAATACAATTATTGCAAGGGCAAGGATAGTCATTGCATTTGTGAATGATATGAAAACATAAGGTATCACCTTGCCGATTATGATTGTACGCGGCTTAAGAGGTGAGACCAGCAAAACTTCCATGTTCCCCATTTCTTTTTCACGTGTGATTGTGATTGAAGTCATCATAGCCGAGACAAGCATCAGAATCAAGACTATCAATCCGGGAACGAACATGAAAACCGATTTAAGTTCGGGATTGAAAAGCATTTTTACTTCGGGAGTGATTATTGTTACGAAATTTGACGTGCCTGTGTTCAAACTGAGCTGATAGTTCCTTATTATCGCCGATGTATAGGAAGTTACCATCGTAGCTATGTTTGGATTACTTGCATCGGCAACGAGCTGAATAGATGCATTCCCTTCCCTGAATAATTTTTTTGCAAAATGAGGCTCGAAGATAATTACTTCTTTCACATCTCCTCTTTTAAAGGCAGTTTCAATTTGCTTTTCATTCGAGTAATAGCCGTTCAGCCTGAAATAGCCCGACGACAGGAGCTTATTAGTGATTTCCTGAGTTACGTAATCCTTGGAATGGTCAATAATGCCTATTTCGGCTTCGTTAAGTTCAGTCCTGATGGCATATCCGAAAATAATTAACTGGAAGAGTGGAATACCGAACATCACAATCAGGGTGCGGTAATCCCTCAATATATGATAAGTCTCTTTCAATAAAAACTGCTTAAATGCTCTCATAGATTTATTGCTACTCTTTTCTTGCGAGTTCTATGAA
>DAHXMP010000094.1 GCA_027371665.1 Bacteroidota bacterium
AAATATCATCAGGAGCATTACGAGCCGCGGCAGTTGCGAAATCTCAGCCTTCTTCCACTGGGGCACGGATATTGACCTTCGCAAACAGCAGGTTGAATCGCGTATAAACGAGATTAAGCAGGATTTGCCTCCCGGCATATCAGTTACTGTCGAAAAGATGAATCCCTCGATTTTGCAGGTGATGGGTTACTCTTTGGAAGGCGAAGGCAGGAGCCAGGTCGAGTTGAGGCAGATTGCAGAATTTATCGTAAAACCCTACCTGTCGAGAGTTGACGGCGTCGCTTCGATTGACGTAATCGGCGGCAAAGTCAAAGAATATCATGTTACACTTAACCTGATTAGCATGAGCAATCTCGGCATTACGCCCCAGGAAGTAGCCGATGTTTTGTCTCACACAAATTTTATTTCCTCGAGCGGATATGTTTCCGATTATAACAGATTATATCTTAGCTTAACCGATGCCTCTTTAAAAAATATCGGAGATATAGAAAACACTATAGTCAAAAACACACCCAAAAGAGCAATTCGGCTAAAGGATATTGCCAAAGTCGAGATTTCCGAAAGAAGGGAATATGTCAAAATCAAAGCCAATGGAAAAAACGTACCTATAATCGGCGTTATCAAGCATCCGGAGGCAAACCTAATAGATGTTTGCAGAAACATTCAACAAAAGGTCAGGGAATTAAATAAAATTTTACCGAAAGGCGTAGTATTAAAACCCTGGTACAACCAGGCAGAGTTTGTCAGCGATTCTGTCAAAAGCCTGAGAGACGTCCTGTGGGTTGGGCTTCTTCTTGCTCTTATAGTTACTATTTTATTCCTCAGGTCAATCAAGGCAAGCTCCGTAATCCTGTTTACAATCCCGATAACATTGTCCCTTTCCCTGCTTACCGTGTATGCCATCGGATATACATTCAATATAATGACGATTGGAGCGATTGCCGCTTCGATTGGATTAATCATTGACGATGCAATCGTCGTCGTCGAGCAAATCCACCGCACTCACGAGGAAAACCCCGGTGAAAGCAGTTTCATGCTTGTCAGGAAAGCCATTGATTATCTCCTGCCTGCGATGGTCGGTTCGTCGCTAAGTACAATCGTCATCTTTTTGCCTTTTATTTTTATGAGCGGTGTAGCCGGCGATTATTTCAAGGTTTTGACCAATACTATGATTATAATTCTTGTCTGTTCCTTTTTCGTAACATGGATAGGCTTGCCCGTAATATACATTTTATTTTCAAAAGAAATACACAGAATAAAAGTCAGCGGTAAATCGGTTAAGCGAAGGACATGGGTAAAATTCTTCATTGAAAAGCCGGTAATTGCAATATCATTTGCTGCATTATTAATTGTAGCGGCTATATATATGCTTCCCCGCCTTCCGAGCGGCTTTCTTCCGGATATGGACGAAGGCTCTATAGTTATGGATTTCAAAAGTCCCCCCGGGACTTCGCTCGAAGAGACAGATAAAATGCTCGTTAAGGTAGATAACATCCTTGAGAAGACTCCTGAAGTTGACAGCTATTCGAGGCGTCTCGGCACGCAGATGGGATTTTTCATTACAGAGCCTAATATCGGCGATTATTTGATTAAGCTGAAGAAGAAAAGAAGTATTACAACAATGGAAGTTGCAGATGTTATCAGGAAGAAAATCGAGTCGTCAATTCCATCTCTTGTCGTTGATTTTGGACAGGTAATCGGCGACCAGCTCGGCGATTTGATGAGTTCCGTTCAGCCTATCGAAGTCAAGTTGTATGGCGATGACGAAAATGTATTGCAGAAATATGCCGTTGAAACAGCGGCGGTGATTGACAGTGTCAGCGGAACGGCAGACGTTTTCAACGGCATCACAATAGCAGGCCCCGAAATTATCGTCGAGCCTGATACAAGAATGTTGGCTCAATACAACATTTCCCCCGACGCTTTCAAATTTGAAGTACAGAATAAAATCGAAGGTAATGTCGTCGGCTCGGTCATAGAAAAGAACCGAATGGTGGACATAAGAACCATAGAGAGCGAATGGGGACAAGCTTCATTCGATAAAGGTAAGCCTGTTGATAAGGCTTACCTGGATAATACTCTATCAATTAATGACATCATGAACAGCCAGATTATACTGCCTACCGGCAAGCTGAAACCTGTCACCGATTTTGCTAAAATAAACCTTGAAAAAGGTGTTGCCGAAGTTGAGAGGGAAAACCTCAAGCCGATGATTCCTGTTACGGCAAGGCTGAATAACAGGGATTTGGGCAGTACTTTAGATGAAATTCAGAAAAAAATCAATAAGGCAATTACACTGCCGGGAGGATATAGTATCGAGTATGGTGGCGCTTATGCGGAACAGCAGAAATCTTTCCACGAATTGCTTTATATTTTAATAATGGCAAGCCTGCTCGTGTTTATCGTAACGCTTTTTCTGTTCCGAAGCATGAAAGTTTCTCTGGTAATAATCGGTATAGCCGTACTGGGCATTGCTGGTTCCCTTGCCGGGCTGATGATTACAGGCACACCTCTGAATGTAGGGAGCTATACCGGAATAATAATGATTGTAGGTATCATTGGAGAAAACTCTATCTTTACTTATTTGCAGTACAAACTCGCAAGGAAAGATACAGGCAGGGATGAAGCTATCATATATTCGATTTCGACGAGGCTTCGTCCCAAGCTGATGACTGCACTCGGAGCCATAACGGCATTATTTCCTCTCGCACTCGGAATCGGCACCGGAGCACAAATGCACCAACCCCTGGCAATCGCAATTATCGGCGGGTTAATTATTGCCTTGCCTCTATTATTGATTGTTTTGCCCTCGATGCTGAGAATAATTGAGAAGTGAAAAGAATTGACACAATATAACAAAACTTTTTCTTCTTCGTCAATGTAAATAAATAATTTGCATATATTTGAAAAATAATTTATTTTTGCGTGCCTTTTGGCTCTCCGTTTTTTTTAATTAAGTGTTTGAAGGATTTTTTATAGTTACAATTTAAGTTATTTGCCGCTTAATCTTTTCGCTTGGGCATTACGTTTACAACCATATATACGGACATTGATTATACATAACCGGTTATTATAAACAATAGATATGATTCTAATATTAAAAACATAAAAAGATATGAAAGGACATTATGGCACAAAATGGTTCTCATTCCGCAGTTCCCCAGGTCATAGATATTGAAGACCTGAGGCCCAAGAAAATTGCCGAACTCACATCACTCGCCAAGACTCTTGGAATTACTCATTTCTCAAATCTCAGGAAACAGGAGCTTATTCTCAAAATTGTTGAAGCACAGACAAAAGCCCAGCCCACCGAATTGCAAATCGAAGGATTGATTTCAAGCGGTGGAGTGCTCGAAGTGCTTCCGGATGGATATGGCTTCCTTCGGTCCGTTGATTACAATTATCTTCCATCGCCGGATGATATTTATGTATCACCTTCGCAAATCAAAAAATTCTTGCTGAGGACTGGAGATACTATTAAGGGACAGGTTAGGCCGCCTAAAGAAGTGGAACGATTTTATGCTTTGCTGAAGGTCGAAAGTGTTAACTATCTCGACCCCGAATTCATAAGAGAAAGAACGATTTTCGATAACCTGACACCTCTTTATCCAAACCGCAGGATTAAGCTGGAAGTCAGCCCGAGTGAATATTCTATGAGGATTGTTGACTTGTTGTGTCCAATCGGTATGGGTCAGCGAGGCTTAATTGTTTCTCCTCCAAAATCAGGAAAGACAATTCTTCTTCAACAGGTTGCCAACAGTATTACGAAGAATCATCCCGAAATAAAGCTTATCGTGCTTCTGATTGACGAAAGGCCCGAAGAAGTTACCGACATGGAACGTTCCGTAAAAGCTGAAGTTGTTTCCTCTACTTTCGACGAACCGCCGGAGAGGCACGTCCAGGTTGCCGATATGGTTCTCGAAAAAGCAAAAAGGCTAACAGAAGCAAAAATGGATGTCGTCATCCTTCTCGATTCGATTACAAGACTCGCAAGAGCACACAATACTGTCGTTCCCCATTCCGGAAAAATTCTGTCAGGTGGTGTCGATGCAAATGCACTTCATAAACCTAAAAGATTCTTCGGTGCCGCAAGGAATATCGAGGAGGGCGGCTCGCTGACAATTATAGCAACTGCACTTATCGAAACAGGTAGCAGGATGGACGAAGTTATTTTCGAGGAGTTCAAAGGTACGGGAAACATGGAGCTTGTTCTCGACAGGAGAATTGCCGATAAGAGGGTATTTCCTGCAATTGACGTTAATAAGTCAGGTACAAGACGTGAGGAACTTCTTCTCGACCAGGAAGAGCTTAACCGTATTTGGATTCTCAGAAAAGTATTGAGTGAAATACCAACAGTCGAGTCAATTGACTTCCTCCCTGCCGATTGTCGAAATGCCCATGTTGACCTGTCTTTTGACAGACCTAAATAATATTCGGTTTTTATAATACAAAAATCGAATCTAAGCTATTAAAATATTCCGAACAGAACAAATTATTTGTATCTGTATATAATATAGTAACAACTGAATGAGAAAAATGTTGGAATTAAAAATTATCAGGAGTAAAAATAAAAGGTCAGTTGATAAGATTAACTCTGCTTATTACATGCAGAAAAAATCCCAACTGATATCAAAAATCAATTATTTGATATTTATGGATAAGACCTGCTTAATAATAGCAGTTCAACGGATGAATGACAACAGCTTTTAACTATTCATCGAGAGCAGGAAATCACGATTGCTCTTAGTGCCTTTCATGCGGCTCAGGAGGAAGTCAATTGACTCGACTGTTGGTATTTCACTCAATACTTTTCGAGGAGTTCAAAGGTACGGGAAACATGGAGCTTGTTCTCGACAGGAGAATTGCCGATAAG
>DAHXMP010000360.1 GCA_027371665.1 Bacteroidota bacterium
GAACCTGCAGGAAGATTCGAGGCATTGAAGAAGGCATAATAACTGCCGGCTGAACAATACCCGTAGGCTATCGTTGCCACCTGCTGCCCGAGCATATCATAAACTTTGAGCGTTACGGGGGAAGCCTGTGGTACACTGTATTGAATAGTTGTATTCTGACTCACCGGGTTGGGATAGTTCTGCTCCAATGAAAAACCTGAATTTAATGCAGAATTATCGTTGCTGACTCCCGTTGTTGATGCAGTGCCGAAAACCAGGTCATCTAATAAAAATGTCGAACCGGCGTGAATATTTCCTTGTGTACTTGATGTAATACTTGCGGCGATATAGATTGTATCGGGAGTATCCTGTGATTCCCATATTGAGTTTGCAACAAATTCAGTGTAATTCGTAACAGATGCGCTGTCACGAAAAGTGGCGGCTCCTATTCCGGAGCCATTTTTGGAATAAACAATATTTATCTCAAAAATATCTCCATTGACACTTGTAAATTTATACCAGCCGTGCAATGCTTCAGGCCTTTCATTGATTGAAAATCCTTTCTCGTTCGTTCCCGATATAATGGCAACCGGAATAGCAAATCCTGCAACAGCGGTTACGGTTCCCTTGAGAGCAGAAGAACCTCCGTGAGCATCACTCGATTGAGTAACATTGATAAGTACCGGCGGGTTGTTTGATGTCTGCCAATTATCCGGATTGCCATTAGTCCATGTCTCGAAACCCGGGTTGAGAATCTGGGAAAATGAAGTCATGGCTGACAAGGTAGTCAGGATGATGATTAAGGCAAGCAAGGAAGCAGACTTAAAGAGCCTTGCTTTTGCTAATGATGTAATTGAACTTTTCATAAAAAAACCTTTATTATTATTAAAATAACCAAAAATATAATTTAGAGAATAATAAAAACAATTAACGCTAAACTAAATATATTATTTTGTTAATTCTAATTATATTTGAATTATTTACTTAGCTTCATTATCTAAATAAAAGGAAGATTTTTTCATTTTTTTGAAACAAAATCCTATTTTTTGGATTTATTGTATTAGAACATTGTTTCAAATTTTGTATTAAATGTTCACATATTTTTATAATTGGGTGATTTAATATGAGACAGGAAGAACAGGCAACTCGTAATGCAATACTGAAAGCAACTTTTGAGCTTCTCTCAACTGAGGATGTCAAAGACATTACCATAAGAAGAATTGCATATTATGCGAATGTTGCCGTTAGTGCTATAAACTATCATTTCCAGACAAAAGAAAATCTTATAGACCTATCCGTGAAAACCGGTGTGGCTCAAATCGTGAAAAACGCCTTCGAACAATACAAAAATCTAACGGGTGAACCGGTTGAAAGACTTAAAACAGTAGTAATATCAACCTGCAATATTATAGCCTCGATGGCAAGAATATCGAAGTTATCCATTTTGAATGACCTACAGCGCGGCTTCGGGACAGACAACATTTACGATTCAGTAAATGTTCTTGCTCTTATTCTTAAGGATATATTCGACGGGCAGGATTATCCTAAAAAAAGCAAAGATGATTTGAGATTGATTGCGTACCAGATTACAGCTTCTGTCCATTTCGGATTCTTCCGTTCTTTGCAAATGAAAAATGAAATCGGACTGGATTTTTTTAATAGCAAGGATAGAGAAAAATATATTGAAAAGATTTTAATTAACCTGATTCATAAATAATTTAAAAAGGAAATATTATGAAAAAGATTTTGTTTAATTTGCTTGTGATTGCTTTATCGGTTGTTCCAGTTTTTTGACATAATAACTGTGAATGAGTAAGTTTTGTACCATTTTGAAGAAGTACCGTCAATTTGTTCATCCTTTGACAGAGCAAGAGGACAATTTTCAGCATCTGTCAGAACCTCGGTATTACCTCCCATGTCGCAGTTCATCTCAGCATAAGGAGCATCACCGTTCATCTGGAAATGCGTGATAAAGCAATCATATGTGCCGTCGCTGTTAATATCGAGCATATAGCAGTCGCCGGGTTTTTGTGCGGTAGCCTGTAAGGTAACATCAGGGTCAATATCCGTGAAAACCGGTGTGGCTCAAATCGTGAAAATCAACAGCGGGAGCAGTACTTCATTAGGAATAAGTTTTAATCCTTCGGCTACAGGAATAAAAAATGCGAACCTGATAAT
>DAHXMP010000372.1 GCA_027371665.1 Bacteroidota bacterium
GATATATTGGGTGATATTCCTTATTCTGAAGCATTCCAGGGTAATGCAAATCTTACTCCGAAATATGACAGCCAGGAACAAATATATGCTTCAATTAACCAGTTATTGGATTCGGCAATAATTCATCTTGCTATTACGAAAAACAATTTCAAACCGGGTGGTGATGATTTTATTTACGGCGGTTCTGCTGCTGAATGGACAAAAGCGGCTTATACTCTTAAGGCAAGATTTTACCTGCATGTAAAGAAATTTTCGGAGGCTTTGACGGCTCTTGGTAACGGCTTTACAAGTAATGCCGATGATATGGAATTTACATTTGGTAATTCTGAAACTACAGCTAATCCATGGTACCAGTTTATTACTCAACGAGGCGATATCTCGAGCGGAAGTTATTTAATACCTTTAATGAATACATTAAATGACCCTCGCCGAAGTGCTTATTGTGTAGCGGATACAAACGGTAATTATAATCCGAGTAACCTCTTAGGACCATTTTATACTTCTATAAACTCACCGGTGCCTTTTATAACATTTGTTGAAGCGACATTCATCGAGTCCGAAATTAAATTCAGAAACGGAGACATGGCGGGAGCCTATACAGCTTATACAAACGGAATAATGGCTTCGATGAGCAAATTCGGTGTTGATTCTGCTTCTGCTGCCGCTTATTTCGCCCAGGTATCAGTTGGAGTTGGACAGGCTAATCTTACTCTTGAAAACATCATGGTTCAAAAGTACATCGCTATGTTTACTCAGTATGAGAGCTGGTCTGATTGGAGAAGGACCGGTTTCCCGCAATTGACACCGACAACGGGAACTCAAATCCCACGTAGATTTCCTTATCCTCAGTCGGAAAGATTATTTAATGGCAAGAATCTGCTTGCTGTGCCCGATTACAGTCCGAGTGCTACTTATAAATTCACAAAAGTATGGTGGGATAAGACCTATTGGCCATAAGATGTTAATTGTTTAATTAACTTTCTTATTTATTTACTACGGCTCAAATTATACTTTGAGCCGTTTTTTTTATATTAGAAGGATAATATTAATATGTTTTTAAAATGAATATATATTTTTTTCAGTCACCGGATTTAATTCATAAGGAAATTTCACATAGACATCAAATTTCAATTTCAGGTAAGTTTGGGGATAGCAATTCTATCGTTGTAATAATTGATGTCTTAAGAGCAAGCACTACAATATGTACAGCATTGTATAATGGTGCAAAAGAAATAATTGCCTGTGAAACTATTGAAGAAGCTCGAGTAATATTTTCAAAGATGGCACTGGAAAATTGTTTTCTTGCCGGTGAAAGAAATAATATTAAACCCATGGATTTTGATTTGGGAAATTCTCCTCTTGAATTTGCAGAAGATAAAGTCAGAAACAAGTCAATAATTTTTACTACTACAAACGGAACGAAAGCTATAAAAAAATTCAAAAG
>DAHXMP010000383.1 GCA_027371665.1 Bacteroidota bacterium
TGCTAATCATTTTTTACATTTGTCAGAGTTTATAAGTTTTCTAAACAAAAATATTTAATCAGAAATTGAAAATTAAGAAAAAAAAGCAATGTAATTATAACATGAGTTATAAATTTGAATAGGAGCATAAAAATAAACATAATACTTTTTGAATTTCAACGTTTATTCAATTTAAATTTATACGAACAAATTCACAATTTATAAAGCCATTGACAAACCGTATTAATAATAGAATATTGGGAGGAAAAATTGAAAGATAAGTTCGAATCTTTTGTCAGTACTTTAATTGAAAGGACAAGCAATAAGCAAATCAAATGGGAGCCGACTGATGATGAAGGGACTTACAAGCTTAACCTTAAGGAACATATCGTTGTGCTGAATTTCCCCAGGAATCTCGACAAGTCTCCTGAATTCCCGATAAAGTTCGAAATTCATAATTACAGCGGGGATTTGGTACAGGAAATTATCAGGAAGCCTGACGAGGACTACTATAACCGCCTTCATGCCATTTGCAGGACGATAAAAGGCAAACAGGCATCGCTGGGCGATACGGTTGATATGCTGATGGATGAACTGAATACGTTGAATTTGTATTAAAAATCAATCGAATTTTATAGGATAAAATATGACCGAAAGTAAATTCATAAGATTATTATTTATTTCAATATTAATAATATTTTCGATTCAGAGCTGTAATTCAAAAAATAATGATGCGTGGAAATCAAATACACCGATATATTATAATGCCTCTGTCAGCGATTCAATTTCCAATTCGCGGGAGAACGCAATAACAAGAGCGGTAAGCGAATGCAGCCCGGCAATCGTCAGCGTCAATGTTACCGAAGTTCACAAGGTAGCCGTTCGCGACCCGTTCGATATGTTCGGCAATGACCCTTTTTTCAGGCAATTCTTCGGATATAGGCAGAGAATGCAGGAATACAAAGTTCAGGCAATAGGTTCAGGTTTCCTAATTTCACCCGACGGTTATATTTTGACTAATCATCATGTTGCCGGGAATGCCTCCAAAATTGTTATAACGACAACAGATGGAAAAAAATACGATGCTGAAATTATCGGTGCAGACAGAACAAGCGACGTTGCACTTCTGAAAATTAACGGGAATAATTTTCCTTATATTAAGCTTGCAAATTCTGACAATGTGATAATAGGCGAATGGGCTATTGCCTTCGGCAATCCTTTCGGTTTATTTAATATTAATTCAAAGCCGACTGTAACCGTAGGTGTGATATCTAATAAAAATATTAATTTCGTTCAGGAAGACAGAGTTTATAAAGGAATGATTCAAACCGATGCAGCTATAAGCTCGGGTAATTCCGGAGGGCCATTGGTAAATTCACTCGGAGATGTTATCGGAATAAATACGGTTATTTTTTCAACAGCACAGAGCGATGCCGGTGCGGGAAGCATTGGTATTGGCTTTGCCATTCCGATAAACAGGGTGAAGGAAGTAATCAATATCCTGATGAAAAATAAAAAAATTAACCGGAACTTCGATTTGGGAATGGAGTGCCGTGAATTGAATGAAGACCTTGCAAGATATATTTCATCGAGTATAAAAGATGGTGTGGTTGTTTACAGTATAAAAAGGGGCTCGCCTGCTGAGCAGGCAGGTATCCAGCCGGGAGATATTGTTCTCGAAATTAACGGACAGCCTGTAAAAAAGATTGATGATTATGCAATTATTGTAGATGATGCTATGGTAGGCGAGAAACTGAATTTTACTTTATTGCGGGATGATAAAAAAATTAATAAGACAATTGATTTAAAAGATTCGGGGCAGTAATATTGGATAAATTAAGCACACTGACGGCTCATGATTTAACTAAAAAATTCAAGAAGAGAACCGTCGTTAATGATGTTTCACTTAGCCTCAACCAGGGGGAAGTTGTCGGATTACTGGGACCCAACGGTGCCGGTAAAACGACAACATTTTATATGATTGTCGGAATGATTAAGCCTAACGGCGGTTCAGTCATGCTCGATAATGAGCAAATCACGAATAAGGCTATGTTTAAACGTTCACAGCTCGGGATTAGCTACCTGCCGCAGGAAGCCTCGATTTTCAGGAAATTATCCGTTGAAAATAATATCAGGGCAATCCTCCAGCTTCAGCCCCTGACAAGGAAACAGAGAAAGGAAAGGCTCGAATTCCTTATCGAGAGCTTCGGCATTCAGCATGTCCGAAAAAGCAAAGGTTATATGCTCTCCGGCGGCGAACGCCGCAGATGTGAAATTTCACGTACACTCGCATCAAATCCGAAATTCGTTCTACTCGACGAGCCGTTTGCGGGTATTGACCCGATAGCAGTCGAGGACATTATGAGAATGGTGCGAAAGCTTAAAGACCAGGGTATCGGCGTTCTCATAACTGATCATAATGTTCACGAAACACTGTCCATCACCGACAGAGCCTATATTTTGATTGACGGGCAGATTTATACATCGGGAACTGCCGAAGAAATTGCCTCAAACGAGGAAGTCCGCCGCCGCTACCTGGGCGAAACTTTCAGGCTCGACAGGTATGGATTGAGATAGTTTCATTGAAAATAATTTTATGAACAGAATCTGTTCAATTTTTAAAATTTCATTCAATCTGAATAATAAGACCATTAATATCAATTAAAATCGTTAAACTTAAAACTAATTAAACCGGAGTAAAATTTGTTTATATTAGTTTAATTTTTGGATTGAATTAAAAATATTGTATATATTCTATTTGGAAAACGGAATGAAACATTTATTTTTAATTCTCATGATTCTGTTTATTTCTTCCTCTTTTTCATCTGCACAGGAAAATAAACCACCTGAAAAAAATGTAGAAGATGATTTTCCTCCCGACACTGAAGTTGTCGTAAATCTTTATGATAATTCCGTCGGAGTTGTTTAATCATTAATTTTCGGGTATGGTTTGGGATATTCAAGAAATTTTTTTAGTGATTATTCAGTCTGTCTGTCAGGGATTATTACATATAACGAACATATGGTATGGATGGATATGAGTAAAGCAAACCTCGAGGTGGACACAAAAAATATTCTTTATGATTTCGGGATTGAATTTAGGAGGGATATAATAACATCGAACAGAACAAGGGTTATGCCTTGCTCGGAGGTTATATGTCAACGGAAAGGCAAAAGAATTCCAATGTCAATAATGTTGACAAAAAAAATACCATAGGTTTAGAATTCGGTTTCCAATGGTTTATGGGCAGGCATGTAGCCGGATTTGGCCACTTCGGGTATATTTTTGTGCAAACAGATTCAGAACATTG
>DAHXMP010000395.1 GCA_027371665.1 Bacteroidota bacterium
CAAAAAACCCAGAAAAAATATTATATTCAGGAGCAAATTCGGGCTTTGCAAAAAGAACTGGGAGAAGACGATGAAGCTATGCCCGAGCTCTCGGCATTAAAGGAAGCTATTGAAAAAGCAAACATGCCCGAACAGGCTAAGGCAAAAGCCAACGAAGAATTTGAAAGGCTGAAGAAGACGCCAACCATGTCCCCGGAATTCTCTGTGAACAGAACTTACCTCGAACTGCTGACTTCGGTTCCCTGGACTCAAAGAACAGAGGATGACCTCGACATAGAGCACGTAAAAGAAATTCTCGACGAAGACCATTATGACCTCGAGAAACCGAAAGACAGGATACTCGAGTTTATTGCCGTTTTGAACCTTGCAGGAATATTGAAAAGACAGATACTTTGTTTCGTTGGGCCTCCCGGAGTTGGCAAAACCTCACTCGCAAAATCAATCGCAAGAGGATTAGGAAGGAAATTTGTCAGATTTTCACTCGGCGGAATCAGGGACGAGGCTGAAATAAGAGGGCATCGAAGGACATATGTCGGTGCTATGCCCGGTAAAATTATTCAGTCAATGAAAAAAGGCAGGCACTGTCAATCCCGTGATTCTGCTCGACGAAGTGGACAAAATGTCTATGGATTTCCGCGGCGACCCTTCTTCTGCACTGCTCGAAGTGCTGGACCCTGAGCAGAACATAGCTTTCAACGACCACTACCTCGAAGTTGATTATGATTTGTCGAATGTTCTTTTCATAACTACTGCAAATGTCAGGTATGATATACCACTGCCATTGCAGGACAGGATGGAAATCATCGAGTTGAACAGTTACATGGAGCCGGAAAAGCTGGAAATTGCAAAAAGGCATATCATTCCCAAATTGCTGGAGGAGTACGGGCTGAAAGAATATAATATTAAGTTCGGGGATGATGCCATCTATAAATTGCTCCGTGAATACACGCGCGAAGCGGGTGTAAGGCACCTCGAAAGGGAAATTGCATCAGTGCTGAGGAAACTCGCAAGAGAATTCGTTACGGACTACGATAAAAAACGAAAAAATTTCAAAAACGGCGATTCCGCTCAACTCAGGCAGGCTCTCAGGGAAAATACAAAATTCAACAAGATGATGAAAGACAAAACTTTCATTATTACCACTTCCAAAATCGAAGAATTTCTCAAGGCACCTCTTTTCAAGGACAGGAAAGACAAGCTCGAAGACAAAGTCGGTGTGGCAACGGGACTGGCATGGACAAGCGTCGGCGGGGAAACGATGCCTGTCGAAGTTTCGATTATGCCCGGCAACGAAAAGCTGACACTTACAGGCAAGCTCGGCGATGTGATGAAGGAATCCGCACAGGCGGCATTGTCCTTCGTCAGAGCCAATCATGCTAAATTGAATATTCCTGCAAGGTTCAAAAC
>DAHXMP010000396.1 GCA_027371665.1 Bacteroidota bacterium
AGGGTCTTGCAATGTTACAGCAGCAAAATTATATCTCGCAAAATTAAGGGCAGGTGCCTCTGTGCTGATATTTGTTCTTAAGTTATACCAATCGCAGTTATTTATACATTTGTTATAATCATAGTAGCCACCTATTACTAATACTGAATCATTATTATATTGTATCATCGGGAATCTGAAACGATTTTCTAAGACTCCTCCGGAAAAAGAGAAATTTCCATTGTTTTCAGTATAGACTTCATTTGAAACAATTGCAGGGTCATCATGATAGATACCTCCAACGATAAATAATCTATTATCATTAAGCTTTATCATAGTCGGCATATTTATTGGATTATTAACTGAATCGATAATTTTCCAATAATCATTAGTGGAATCATAATAATAAATAAATTGATTCCTTATACTGTTTATTCCTCCTTCCCTACCACCTAATTCAATTATCTTCCCATTTGAAGTGATACCACATACTCCGTCGCTTGTTAACATCGGGAAAGGATTTACTAATCTGCTTTTTCCTGTGTTAATATCAAAAATTTCAACTTTATCCATAACTTCAGTTGTACCGTATCTTCCTCCTATAACCAGGATTTCATGGTCATTCAGAAACAAAGCACAGTGCTGCCATCTTGCAACTTTTAAATCTCCGATATATTTCCATGTTCTTGTGGATTTATCGAACATCTCAACTGCTGGTGTTAATATATCTGTATTTGTCTCACAACCACTAATCACATAAATATTGGTATCCTTTGTTACCAAAGTCGCGCAATAGGTATGAGGGAAATTCATCGATGGACCTGGTAAAATTGTGTCTTTTGCAATATCAATTATCTCACATGATGATAAATCTTTTGTTGGTGTATGATTATCATATCCACCTATGACCAATGCTTCTGTTTTGCTTATTGCAACTACATTAAATAACTGCCTGCCATGTTTCATATAACCGAAAATTTTCCAACTTAGGCTTGCTTTGGTTATTGAAGTCAACAAAATGAATTGAATAATCACCACAATTATCTTAGTAATAGTTCTCATAATTTTTTGTTATTTATTTATAAAAAATATTTCTTCACTTAATCACAAAATATGGGAAAACACACTTCCCTTCAACTGTTTCCACACAAATAAAATACATACCGCTCGATAAATGCGATAAATTTATTATGTATTCTTTCTCATAATAAATTTTATTTCCATTTTGTTTTGTGCTAATGTTAGAGGGTTTTGTTACTATAATTGCTTCGCCCTCGAAATCGTATAATGTGCATTTCTCTGCTCCAGGTGTAGTTTCGTTGACCGTAACGTTAACAAAATTAGTTCCCGGGTTTGGATATGGTGTTTTTATTGAGAGCAGTTTCCCCATTTTTATCGTCTGCAAATTAACATCGATATCGCAGTTGCTCTTACCGCTGTAATACGATGTGTCTCCCGTGGCTACTACAGGTATTCCGATTGTGTCACATATATCCTGCAGGTACAATGTGTCGTGCTGTAAGCCGAGTTCCGAAGGCATATAACATAGCTCGAGCTTCCCTCTATTTCCGGCAGGTATCGTCAGCGGCAACTGTCCCTGCGGAACAGAAAATTCCACGTTTCGCCAAAGCCGGGCTTCATTTATAACTATGTCTGCCGCTCCTGTGTTCTGTATTAAAACATTCACGCATTTAAGAGTTCCCGATTCGGTATCGCCAGCCACAATCTCTCCGCTGCTGTCCAATGGCGCCACAACGAGCAAATAAGACGGGTGGCTGTATAATGTGTCGCTGAAATCCAAAGCTTTATTTGTTGCGTTACAATAAAAAGTTACGTTGAAGAATCCATCCCGGTTTGGATTGATTAATGAAATTTTTACATGCGCTACTCTCGACGGCAGCGAGTCCAGAACCGTGAGTTTTACGTTTTTATTCTCGTTGCCGATAAGCTCGACACGGTTGATCCAGTTGCTGTCCGCTGCCGTGATGTAATAATCGCCGCATTCATTGAACTTTTCTATTATTTGTGCCGGCTGGTTTACGAGTGCCCTTCCGTTGACCGGAATAGCCAAAGAATCGCACTGATTTTTTAAATATAAAGTGTCGTCGAATATGCCCGCAACATTTGATGAAAAGCAAATTCTCAGCGTTCGTTGCTCTCCGGGCGGGATAATCAGAGGCAGCTGATTATTCGGAAAAGTAAAATAATTATTATTCGAAAAATCTGCTGTATTTATAGTTAAAGTATCAATTCCCGAATTACTTATTTGAAAATCTGCACACTTTACTTCGTTGACAACGGTGTCACCGATTAATATTTCATTAATGCCGGGAGGAAAGACAGCACTGAGAGCGGATAAATTGCCCTGCATCGTAACGCCGAACGAGGATGATAATCCTGAGAAATCGCAATAAGCCGTAACTGTGAAATAGCCGTTATGCCTCGAATCCACGAGCGTTACCTTGCAATGCACAATTTGCGAGGGTAGTGTATCGAGTACGGAATAAGTAACATTTTTCGTAGGATTAAAAACTATTGAATCAATAAAATTCGAATCGCTGACCGTGAAGTAATAATCGTAGCAGTCAGTCGAGACATTCGTTATTGCAGGAGAAGGATAGGTCAGGATTTCAACAGAGGACATACTATTTTGAGAATCATCCCTTCCGCCGATGGCGAGGATAACTCTATCACCTGCTTTCTTGGGATTTGGCATCGAAACTAA
>DAHXMP010000402.1 GCA_027371665.1 Bacteroidota bacterium
TTAACAATCCTCGTCTGGTAAACCACGTCAACGTGGTTTATAATATCCTTTGTCGAGTTAGAAAGATAATATAAAACGCCCTGCTCGTCAAGGTGTTCGAGAATATCCGGCTTGATTTGCAGTTCCTCCGGAGCAATAAAATACAACTTTATCCGCTCGAATTTGCTCAGCAAATATGCGAGTGAACGTGCAGTCCTGCCTTTGTCAAGTGCCCCGATAATAGCAACAGATAAACCGTCGAGCGTATGACATTCATTATAAATCGTGTATAAATCAAGCAGAGCCTGTGTCGGATGTTGACCACCCGAACCGTCGCCGGCATTTATAATCGGGACTGAAGAAACGGCTGCCGCTCTTTTTGCTCCGCCTTCCTCAGGATGCCTGAGAACAATAACATCGCAATAATTTGCAAAAATCCTTATCGTATCTTCGAGGTCTTCACCTTCTATTTCAGATGAAAATTCGTTTGCCTGCTCGGTTGACAGCACACTCCCGCCAAGCCTGTGCATAGCCGCTTCGAATGAAAATCTCGTTCTAGTCGAAGGTTTATAAAATACGGAAGCCATGATTTTGTCATCATAATCCTTCGTCCCTCCCCGTGCAACGATTCTCTTTATTGTGTTGGTCCTCTCGAAAAGTTCGAGGAGCAACGGCACTGTAAACTGCTGCGATTCGACGATATGTTCAAGTTTCATAATAGCCTCTCAAAATGGCTTAAATTTAATTTATTAACTTACGGCACAATATGAGTGCCTGCTTTATCTTCTATTGCATCCATCAGGTATTCATAAGAAGTAATGATGGATTTTTTTCCTCCGTTGCGTAAAAATTTAATAACGGATTCGACTTTAGGACCCATGCTTCCCGGTGGAAAATGACCTTCTTTATTATATTTTTCCATCTCATCTGCTGTGGCTATCTTTATTGCTTTCTGCCCGGGTCTCTTGAAATTCAGATAAACATAATCGGTATCCGTACTGATAAAGAACAGGTCAACGCCAAGCCTTGCGGCAAGTAATGCGGATGAACGGTCTTTATCAATTACTGCTTCCGAACCTATAATATTGGAATCTTCACCCTTGAAAACGGGAATTCCCCCTCCTCCGAGGGCAATAACAATTATTCCCATATCCATGTTTTTTCTTATTACATCGAGTTCGAGAATTTCTATCGGTTCAGGAGATGCCACTACCCTTCTATATCCTCTGTCGGCATCTTCGACGATATCCCAGCCGAGGTTTGTCTTTTTTTCTTCTGCTACTTTTTTAGAATAGAAGGGACCTATCGGTTTAGTCGGATTTTGAAAAGCAGAATCATTCATGTCAACAACAACCATGGTTGGAATGGTAATCACCGGATTCTTCAATTTCAGGATGCTTAACTCATGCATCACAGCTTTCTGAAGTATGTATCCTATTTCACTCTGTGTCGTAGCAACGCACATATCGAGTGTATGTGTATAAACCTCCCTTGCGGCACGTTCGGAACGAAGCAATGCAGCTCCAACCTGCGGCCCGTTACCGTGAGTAATAACGACTTGCCAGCCCAGCTTTATCATTCTAACAATGCTTTTTGCCGTTGCCTGTGCATTAGCCATCTGTTCTTCGAGAGTTCCTCTCTCCCCTGCTCGAATCAGGGAATTTCCGCCAACAGCTATTAATAATTTCTTGCTCACGGGATTTATTTCATTAGTTTATACATTATAGCCTTTTGTACATGAAGCCTGTTTTCAGCTTCATGGAATACAACCGAATATGGTGCATCAATT
>DAHXMP010000422.1 GCA_027371665.1 Bacteroidota bacterium
GTTATATTTATTATGATAGATGTTTTTGCTCAATCGGAAGAGGAGGCATATCCGCCTATAGAGTTTTATACTCCATACCTGCAGAATCTGCCGGATAACATTGTGAACTCGCTTAAAGGGCTTCCCAGCAAGTCATATATGGATTCTCTGTTTAAATATCTTGAACCTAAAACAAAAAGGGACTTTAAGGAAGCAATAGCTGAATTCATGAATTCCAGGATGAAATGGAATGATGTAAAAACATTTACTCCGGAATTACTTTTGTCTCTTAACAGGATAAGCGACCCAAAGGTATCCCCTAACAGCTTCTGGCTTATGTACTCACAATCAACACCATCATTAAAGGATAATAAATTGCAGAAAGACATATATATTGAATCAATGGATAAAAGGATAAATATTCAGATGACCACCGATGAAGCGGATGAATATAACGCAGTTTGGTCTCCTGATGGAGAAAAAATCGCCTTTATCTCTACAAAACTCGATAAACCTCAAATTTGTATAACGGAAGCCCCGGACACAAATAATCTATTGAGTACCAATACGAGAGGAGTATACAAGCCACTGCCAAACATTCCGGTTACTATTCCTTATATGACTGAAAACGGTGCAGACAATCTTTCATGGTCTCCCGACGGGAAATACCTCGCATTTACAAGCGATGTCAAATTGGATTCGACTTTGAAAGAGAAATATCCATCACTGCCCGATGCTAATGCCATGGTTTATACAAACCTTCCGATAAGACACTGGGATGAGTGGGAGGACGCATATTACAAGCATTTGTTTATCTACCCTTTACCTCAGAAAGGACAAACCGCTTATAGCAGTCCGATAGATTTAATGACAGGAGAAAAATATGATACACCCGTCAAGCCATTCGGTGGCAATGAACAGATTGCATGGGCACCTGATGGAAAGGAAATAGCGTATACATGCAAGAAAGTGAAAAATTATGAAGAAACTACTAACTCGGATATATATATTGTCTCGGTTCCCGACGGAAAGACAACTGATATTACGAAAGATATGAAGGGTGCTGATTTTGACCCGCTTTACTCCCCTGACGGGAATTGGCTCGCTTTCCACAGCCAGGAACACGAAGGTTTCGAGTCGGACAGAATCAGGCTGATGCTTTATAACAGGAAAACCGGGGAAATTACCGAGCTTTCCAAAAAGCTTGACCAGTGGGTTGGAGGGATGGTCTGGGCTACCGACAGTAAGTCAATTTATTTTTCTGCTGAAAACGGGGCAACAGTGCAAATTTACCAGATGCAGATTGAGGACGGCTCCTGGAAAATCCTTACATCCGGATATTATAACTACGACCAGGGTATTGATATCACAAAAGACGGAAAGAAATTAATTGTCGGAAGGCGAAACATGCTCAAGCCTACTGACTTCTTCACGATTGAATTTAAGGACGGGAATCCTCTTGTAGGAGAATTAACGGATGTTAACAGTTTTTACTATACCAGGCTGAAACAGCCTAAAATAACGGAAAGATGGATTGAATGTACAGACGGCAAGAAAGAGCAGTGCTGGGTTATTTATCCGCCGGATTTCGATTCCACGAAAAAATATCCTATGCTCACATACTGCCAGGGCGGGCCGCAGGAAACCGTAAGCCAGTTTTTCAGCTACAGGTGGAATTTCTTCCTTATGGCTTCGGAAGGTTACGTGGTCGTTGCTCCTAACAGGAGAGGGCTGCCGGGATTCGGGCAGGAATGGAATAATGCCATAAGCAGAGACTGGGGAGGACAGCCGATGAAAGATATACTTTCAGCTACCGATGAGATGATGAAAGAGCCTTATATTGATAAAAAAGGTGTCGCTGCGGTCGGTGCAAGTGCCGGGGGTTATGCTGTCTATTGGCTCGAGGGTAATCATAACGGGAGATTTTCAGCTTTCGTTGCCCACAGCGGAGTGTTCGATTTGGTTAGCATGTACGGTTCGACGGAAGAACTGTGGTTCCCGAACTGGGAATTTGGAGGACCATATTGGAAAAGCAAAAACAAGGAATTTTACGATAAGAACTCGCCTCACATGTTTGCCGACAATTGGGACACTCCGATTATGATTAGCTGCGGCGAAAAGGATTTTAGGGTTCCCTATACACAGGCACTCGAAGCATTCACGGTAGCACAGGTAAAGGGAATACCTTCGAAACTTGTAATTTTCCCTGAGGAAAACCATTGGGTGCTGTCAATCCAAAATTCTATGCTATGGTTTAATGAATTTTTCGGTTTCCTCGACAAATACTGCAAGCACCCGAAGAAGTGAACAGTGAACAGTCGCGGAGAAGAATTTTCAATTTAAAATTTTCATTTGTATGTCACCCTGAGCGTAGTCGAAGGGTCTCTTGCCGGAATCCAAGGTCAAGCTTTTTTAACACAAAGTTCACAAAGAAGGCACAGAGGACACGAAGAATAATTCTGAATTATGAATGCTGAATTTCGGTTATCGCATAGAGATTATATATTAGTAGAAAACATGACCATCTGCCCCCTATTCCCGTAGGGAATCAATAATATCATGTATTTGTCTGAACCGCAGATTAAGCGGATTTACAGGATTACGCAGAATTTATACACCTACCTCCCTATGAATCGGGATTTCCGTTTCACTTCAACCGTCCCTTCCTCTGAGGAAGGGAGAAAGAAAAGCCCTTCCTTGAGGAAGGGTTTGGGAAGGTGTAAGCCTGTGATTAATTATAACTGAACAATTAACCCCACCGTTAAAACTGCGGTTGAGAAAAGAGCACAGTTCAGACAATAGCCACATTGGGAGGATGGGATGGATAATTTAAGCAAGAAAACGGTTATAAAATGGTTTTTTGAGGGAGTTTTGAATGTTTATTATTTCATAGCCATTATGAATCGTACATTAAAGTTTTCGTTTAATTGAAATAAAAAATGAATATTTCATTCGTCAAAAAAAATGACTTTTCTTTATTATTACTTAAGATGAGCTGTATGATAATAACAATATTAATTTTGTTAATAGGTTATATTCTTTGCACACTAAGTTGGTTATTATTTAGAATCAAACCCAAATTTTATAATAGATTATTGTTTTATGCTTTTCTAATCATCACAGGTTTGTTACTATTTTCCCACCCAAACAAGAATGCACTCAATAACATTACGATGTTAATACTCTTTATCATTTATGTTTCTGTTTGCGAATTATCAGCAAAATTAATTTATAAGTATAATTATGTAAAGAAAAGGATAAAAAAAGAAAGCATAAATGATTAAAGAAAGAAAATGGTTATAAAACGGTTTTTGAACGGTTTTAATTTTATACACCTACCCCTGCCCTTCCTCGAGGAAGGGAGACCCTTCGACTCCGCTCAGGGTGACGGTAGAACGATTTCAAAAAAATTTTACAAAAGGTATTTATAAATTTATTAATTTTAAATTTACTTATTGTTATGATATGATAATAATAAATGAGGGTTTATATGAAGCTTCTTTTTACTCTGTTTGCTTGTCTGATTCTTGCTTCCCAGGGATTGATAGCCGCTCCCGTGGTTTTTAAATACGATAACGGTACTCCTGCGGGAATTTATTCAAGTTCAACTTACAACTACTTTGACGAAACCGCGATGCTGAAACCGCCGGGGCCTTATAAGCTCGATACTGTGCAAATTTACCTGAGCGGTACGGTTGCAGCAGTTGATACAATTTGGATTGTCGGCGACCCTGCAGAAGGCGCCTATCCCCCGTCGGATTATTGCTGGAGCATTAACAAGCTTGCCCCACCTAAAATTATTAATTATTCCGGCACTCCGGGATGGATTAATATTGATGTAACAGGAGATAACATCAGGGGCGACGGGCTATGCAGTATAGTAATTCAGCACAGAATTAAGCCGGCAGGTCCTTATTTTGCCGTTGATAATAAGGCTCAGACTGCTTATCATTCATGGCTGGTTGACCCGAAACCTAATCCTCAATTTCTAAATATAGGAGGAACATTATTTACACTTGCGAGCGGGAATTACATGGTCAGGTTTGTGCTCGAATACGATTATCCCGCAGGAGATACGAGTGCTCCGCCACCTGCCCCGACATTGCTCGACGTTACAAAACAAGCCGGACTTGTTGATGCCTCCGGTAAATTTATCAAGAGCGATATGGCAAGCGTCGTTGACTGGAATAAAGACGGCTATGACGATATTGCAATCGGCTCGATGTTCTTTCAGAATAACGGAGACGGTACTTTCAAAAATGTCAGTTCCAAATTTAATATACAAGCAGGCGGAACATGCTGGGCTGATATTGATAATGACGGTTATATTGACTGCTTTGCTATGAATGGATTTGGAAACGATAAAATTTACTATGGAAATTCGGACGGTTCATTCACCGAGCAAACCGATACGGTCATACAGGTTAACGAGCCAACGGTTACACCGATGTTTTTCGATTATAATCATGACGGGTTGCTCGATTTGTATGTAGCCGACGGAAGGACAAGCGATGCAAACGGTAATGAAACATATTATCCTGACCAGCTATTTAAAAGCCTCGGGAACAGGAAGTTTGTAAATGTCAGGGAATCAGCGGGAATTGCCGCAGGCGAGCCTGCTCCTTATTATGACTGCTGGGGTGCAAGCATCAGTGATTTCAATAATGATAACTACCCTGATGTGTTTGTAGCTACATACAGACTCGCCCCGGATCTACTTTATCAGAATAATAAGAACGGCACTTTTACCGAAGTCGGTGCTCAGACCGGTGCTAGGGGAATACCAACCTCCGAACCGGGGTACTTTGGGCATGGAATGGGCTCAGATTGGGGCGATTTTAACAATGACGGGTTTGATGACCTTTGTGTCGGTAACCTCGGGCATCCGGACTCGAGAGCATTATATTCAAACCCATCGCTTATATTCAAAAATTCCGGCGGTCCGGTATCTCCTGT
>DAHXMP010000426.1 GCA_027371665.1 Bacteroidota bacterium
TGTTCCTTTGTATTCTCGCCTCGGTTATTGACGCATCCATTATCAGTCCTTTATTTATTGTCAGTCCCATCCTTTGAAATGATTCGGTAAATAATACGAATAATTCATCCAACACCCCGCTCCGCAGCATCTGCTCTCTGAATAACCATATCGTTTTTGCATCAGGCACTTTGTCCCCTAAGCCTAATCCTAAAAACCTCATGAATGTCAACCGGTCATTTATCTGGTATTCTATTGAATCATCCGACAAATCATAATACCTTTGCAATATTAATATCTTGAACATCATTAATCTGTCAAAGTTTGGCCTGTCTCCCTTGCTAGGCTCAGTGTCGGGGTAACATCTCTCTATTTTCTCCCGGAAACTTTCCCATTTGATTTGACGGTTTAATCGTGTTAACGGGTCGCCAAGTTTGTCTATTTGATAAAGTTTATTGTCTTCGTCAAACATTGATTTTGCTTTTTTTATGATTTGCATTTTTATCTCTTTGTTTTTGCTGTTTGGTTTTTTATTGCAATTTAATTTTTTTCTTGCTAGTTTGGGAGAGGTTTTTAGAGATTATCTTAACATTTAGTTAAAAAAATTTTATCAAAATAACTTGAATAAAAATTAAGATGTGTTATGAAATTCATCTCATTTAGAATAGTTGTATCAATCATTTCTCTGGCAGTTTTATGGAGTTGTGCATCTACAAAAGATTATCGGTATGATGATATTAATGAAGCATTAGAGAATAAGAATGAAATTAAAGAATTAGTCTTTGAAAATGAACCTTTTGGAGAAAAATTTAATATAGATACAACAATATTCGGTAAAATACAAGAATTTGTAAATCTTGAGAACTTAGAAATTAAAGGTTTCACTTTAAATAATTATGAACTTAAGGAACTTGTTAGTAGTATGACAAAATTGGCAAAACTTCGATTGTTTAAAATTATTGATTGTGCATTGAATGAAGATAATATACCTGTGGAATTTAATAATCTAAAAAATATAGAAGTAATTGATTTATCTTGGAATAATCTAACTTCAGTTCCTGGATTTTTGAAAAATTACACATGGTTAAATTTTTTAAAGTTATCTGGAAATCATCTTGAAAATTTAACAGTATTGGAAAAATTGAAAAATTTAAAATTTTTAGATCTTAGCTGGTGTTATCTTAATAGCGTTCCAAATGAAATATGTAATTTGCCATTATTATCTGATATAGATTTATCAAATAATAAGATTACGTCAATTCCTGAGAATTTATGTAATTTAGATTCCCTAATTATTTTAGACTTGTCTTATAACAGTGAATATAAAGATTATGAAGGTAATATTCAGTATTCGCAAAATGGTCCTACTTATAAATGGACAAATAAAAAAATTGACAAATGTTATCTTGAATATCTTCCAAAAAATATATCGAAATTAAAAAACCTAGAATCACTTGATTTACAATTTGATTGTATACCTGATGCTGAAATTGAGAGGTTAAAAGTTGCTTTACCTAATTATGTGATTCTTACCGGAAAAAATTAAGAAATTTAAAATTTTGGTTATATAATATTTTAACTGCTTTATTCCATTTATATTGGATTTAAAATCAAAAATTGCTGAAGAATGGCTTTCAAAGCCGAGAATGGTATGCGGGATTATGTCCGGTACTTCTCTCGACGGAATAGATTTAGCTGTTGCAGAGTTTTCAATGTCCCAAAAAAAGTTCCGCATGAAGTTCCTGAACCATTATTATAAACCATTCCCCGATGAACTCAGGGAATCGCTTTTCCGTGTTATTTCAGAAAAAATCAGAGTTGCAGATGTATCTACCATTCATTTTGCAATTACACATTTATACGCAAATGCTATAGCTGAATTTTTTGAAATAAATAAAAAAGTAACAAATAAAATCGAAGCATTCTCTATCCACGGACAAACTGTCTGGCATGACCCGGATGGAAGAGTGATTGTAGGTATTAATGTTCCTTCATCCTTACAGCTTGGTTCAGCTTCAGCACTCGCAAATTTAACAAATAAGCCTGTGGTTGCTGATTTCCGCTCAGCCGATATTGCACTCGGAGGGCAGGGAGCCCCGCTTGTTCCGATATTCGATTTTGAATTTCTCGGTGATGAGATTGAAAACCGGATTGCATTAAACATCGGGGGTATTGCTAACGTTACGTTGTTGCCCGCAGGATGCACGAAGAATAAGGTATCGGCTTTCGATACAGGCCCCGGGAATGTTTTCATTGATATGGCGGCAAAACGCTTTTTTAACATTACTTATGACAATGATGGTAAAATTGCCAGCAAAGGGAAAATAATAGAGGTGCTATTCGAGCAACTTAAGCAAATTCCTTTTATAAGCCAAAGCCCGCCAAAGTCCACAGGCAGAGAGCTTTTCAGCGAATCTTTCTTCGACGAATTGATTGAACCTTACCTTAAATCTGGTGTTCCACCTGAAAATTTCATTACAACATTCACAGAATTTACAGCATGGAGTATTTCTGAAAACATAAAACTTTTTGGAGTTCCGGAATCTAAAATAATTGTTTCAGGAGGCGGTTCAAAAAATAAATTTTTATTGAAGTCATTTTCACGTTATATGCTAAAAGCAAGGCTCATAAAAATAGATGATTATGACATCCCCTCCGACTCAAAAGAAGCATTGTGCTTTGCCTACCTTGCTTACAGAACGCTGGGAGGCTTGCCGGGCAATCTGCCTTCGGTAACCGGAGCGAGCAGGGAAGCAGTTCTTGGTGTGCTTGCTATTACCTGAAATTTTACTTAAATGATATAATTTGAATTGGATGATAAATTTTATGATGTTTTGTTAAGGGCAATGTTTTGGTTAAATTCTGATTATTAATAGTCGAAAAATTAAAATTGGAAAGATAATTCATGGATCCTTCTTCATCGCCTGTATCGATAGCAGTCTTTTTTATAACGATTGCAATAAGCATTTACGCATGGTATGGAAGGTCGAATATTTACGATAACTGGGCTTTCAGCCCATGGGAATTTACACATCACGGCAAATGGTACCTCGTAATAACTAAAGGATTCATACATGCCGATTATATGCACCTGATTTTCAACATGATGACTTATTACTTTTTTGCTTTTCGCCTCGAGAAAACAGTCGGTTCTTTCGCATTTTTTATTATATATTTCGGAAGCCTTGTCCTGAGCGACATTTCAACGATTATTAAAAACAGGAATAATGCGGGATACCGTGCAGTAGGAGCATCAGGAGCCATAGCAGGCATTATTTTCAGTTATGTACTATTCGACCCTTCCAGTAAATTGATGATATTTTTTATTCCGATTGGAATACCAGCTCCGATTTTTGCCTTGCTTTATCTTGCATATTGTTATTTTGCTTCAAAAAGGTCCAATGACCAAATCAACCACGAAGCCCATTTGTGGGGAGCAATAACGGGATTGGCAATAACGATAATTTTATTTCCGGACATCCTGCCATACTTTTTTCATAAGATATTTTGATTCATTTGCCGTTTTCAACTGATGGATGCTTAAACAGGTTCAGCATGGCAAAATAAATCATTTTACATAACTTGTTATTTTTAATTGATTCAGACTTTGAGACTGCCGAGGTCAATGTCGTGAGGAGTAGTAATTTTAATGTTCGATTCCTCTCCTTCGATTACTTTAACCGGAAAACCGGCATATTCAGCGAGGGCGGCATCGTCGGTGCCGTAATAGCAATCGGTTTTGGCTTTATCGTATGCAGGAACAATAATTTCAGGTTTAAAACCCTGTGGGGTCTGAATACAACAAAGTTTTTTCCTGTTATGCGTTCTTAATACAAATCCGTTCGTATCAATTTCCTTGATTGTATCATTTGGTGTCAGGGCTGGAATAGCAACACCAAATTCTGCTGCTGTGGATATAATTTTATTAACAAGTTCAACCGAAAAGAAAGGTCTGACGGCATCATGTATCAAAATAATATCGAAATCCGCCGGCTTTATTGATTTTAAAGCATTAAATATTGAGTCCTGCCGTTCTTCTCCTCCGGGAACTATCTTTAACGGTTTCTCCATATTATGTACTGAAAACATTTCCCTGGCATATTCTTCCCATGCCGGATTAATTGTAACAATGAGTGAAACAATTTCCGGAACTTTTTCGAAAATCCTCAGTGTATGAATCAGAATAGGTATACTTTCATATTCTTTAAACTGTTTCGGTATCGAACCCCCGAAACGGTTTCCGGTACCTGCAGCAGCTATTATTGCAGCACATTTCATTTGTCAGCCCGTTATTACTTATACTTAAATTTATCTGAAACCATTGGCGGCGAAGCTAACCGGAAATCTCCGAAACCGGTATCATCTACAAATATGAACTGCCTGTTGTCGGCATATGTCCACCTTTCGTATTTCCTCCCGATTGTATAGCTCGGTGTCTTCTCTATAAATAAAGGCTTACCGTACACTATATAAACCTGCCCCATATCTGTTAGCCAGCCATCGTTATATGATTTAAATTGTTTGTTTGCATAATCAATCCGGGAATAATACTCTTCGAAAGCTTCATTACGTTCCGTTTGAGGTGATGGGTCTAATTTTTTCCAGATTCTTCAAAAATAATCAGGAAGTATGTCGGTAATAAGGTTACTCAATTGTTTCTGAAAGTTCCATATAATGGAAAAATCGCACAGGGGAACTATAAATTAAGAGTGATAGCACTTA
>DAHXMP010000432.1 GCA_027371665.1 Bacteroidota bacterium
CATTGATATTATCATATTTGTTCACCGGCATTTTATATAAAGTCCTGACCAATTCTATGTCGGACAAAGGAATCGTTTGTAAATAATCGAGCTGGTCAGGTGAATCTTTATCGAGAAAAACAATTGATGTATCTGAAATCATTTTTTTGGCAATTGTCGGGGGACAGGAATCGGGCTGCATTGTGATGAGAACATTTACAACGGTTCCGTGCAGTGTTCTGCCGTCACGAATTTCTTTTGTGCCGGGAGTAATGAGATACTTTTGTGAATCATTCTCTTTGATTCTCACTGCATCGTCATACCTTTTAATCGTCGAACAAGCTGAAGCTAACAACAATAGAAGCGGCAGAAAAACCAAAAACAAATATTTATTTTTCACCGTTTTCATAGCCCAATGCCCAAAGTAATACTGAAATTGAAGGATTGAACCGAGCTTCTGTCCTCGCTCCTAAAAATGAAATTCGGAGCCATATATTGTGCGTTAAAATCGAATGACCAGCAGGCACCGAACAACCTGAAGGGAAAAACCAGTCCGGCTCCTCCTGCGGCTCCCAATCCCGAACGGTTAGCACTGTCGGTTCCTCCGATAGAACTGTAAGTAAGCATAACCTGCAAATATGGGAGCATAACATTTTTATAACAATTTGCAGAAAAGAAATTATAGCGAAATTCGGGAGACAGGAGAACGGCATCTTTAAGATAATTCAAACCCGTATTAGCAGGATTCTCCTGGTAATTTATGTAGTCAATTCTCACACCGTACCATACGTTGCAGAAAGCCCTCGACTCGAGCTGAAGATTATATCCCACCGAGTTTTGATTTGTTTCTTTGAAAGCTCCCTGCGGCATAGAGAAAACACCTCCTGCACCGAGAAAGAACTGTGAGCAAGCCCTCGTTGTCAGAAAAATAAAAATCAAAGCAACACAAAGCGTGAACAGCTTTTTTTTCATAATTAAAACAGGATTTATTCCTTAATTAAAAACAAGGATGTAAAATAATAGGAATTTTATTCAAAACAAAAAATAATAATTAT
>DAHXMP010000101.1 GCA_027371665.1 Bacteroidota bacterium
TATAAGGAAGATAAATCGCCTTCGTTTTATCCAGCCCGAAATTGAAATCGTTGCTTCTCTCGACATTGCAAACTTCAGCACAGTCTCCGCAATTCGTGCATTTATTATTGACATATCTCGGCTTGATTTTGACCGTTGCAGTGTAATCGCCGGCAGAGCCCTCGACTTCCTTAACCTCGGCAAGAGTATAAAGTGTTATATTTGGATTATCCCTCAATCTCCTGATGTTGATTTCCAACCCGCAGGTTGGGGGGCAAAGCTTGGGAAAATATTGATTTAATTGTGCCACCCTGCCGCCGATGTAGGGATTCTTCTCGATGAGAATCACGGAAAAACCGGTTTCCGCAGCTTCGAGTGCCGCCGAAATACCCGATATGCCCGCTCCCACTACCAACAAATCGGTTTTAAACGTTGTAGTTGCTTTTTCCATTTTTTCAGCTTTCAGTATATTTAATTCTTCTTAAATCTATATCCGATAAATTTTTAACAAATTCATTCCTCTGCCCTGAGAGGAGCACGGGGAAAAATTCTGTATTCAAAAGTTTTCAAAAAGAAAATTAAAATACTTAGAGGCACAATACAAGCCATAAACTCAAAATGTAATCTCTGTGTGGTGAATGAATTGGAATAATTGCTAATTTTGCCGCTGTGAAAAACAATATCAATATGATAAAATAAAAAAGAATTTTTTCCATCTTATTTATGAAATTGTGAACGAATCATTATGACAGAAAAAGCGAAGCATATAACGGAAAAATTAATAAGCGTTCTTGAAGCAGATTCAAACGTAGAATTTGCCGTTACATTCGGCTCTGTCCTTAACAAGTCAAAATTCAGAGATGTTGACGTTGCCGTCTATTTCAATAAGCCTCATAAAGGATTTTCAATTTTAAAATACATGGTTAAACTTGACAGGGCTGTCGGGGTAGAAGTTGACCTTACATTGCTCAATTCCGCAGGACCATTTCTTAGGCACGAGGTATTCAAGACCGGAGAGCCTATATTCATCCGTGATTTTATAAAATATGCAGACTTTCGCGATAAAACAATAGCAGACTATCAGGAATACAAATACATATCGGGACTCGACAAATATGATTGATAAAAGACTAATTGAAAAGAAACTAAAAGCCATCGAAGCATATCTCTGCGAAATCCAAAGAAGCCCTGCAGTGTATAATTTTGAGGATTTTGCAAATAATATCCAATTCAAAAGATTTGTCGAAAGAAATGTCGAATTGTGTATCGAAAAGATTATTGATGTTTGCAGGCACATTGTCAGCAGGTTGAATCTTAAAGAACCGGAATCATACAGCGAATGTTTTGACCTGCTGGCTAAGGAAGGGTGTTATTGATAGAAAATTCTTTACAACCTTGCTATCAATTGTCCGTTTCAGAAACCTCCTGATTCACGCTTATGAAAAGATTGACGACAACATAACTTATGGAATTTATAAGATACATCTCACAGATATAACAAAATTTGTTAATGTTATCAGGATATATATAAATAAAATTGGACAGATAATAAAAAATTATAATTGATAACCTTATCTCGAACAATAAAACCTTAGTAACAAAGTGACAGAGCTAAAGTCTGAACCTTATTGCCTTATCAAAAAGAAATAAGCTAATAAGGTTGGAAGCGTGATGTTCACTGATGTTACTAAGGTTTAAAGGATTCAATAAGGTTTTAATTTTTAAATAAATAATTTATAGTCAATCGTAAGGAGAAGCCATGAAACACGTGTACCTGACCGCATTTCTTGTGTTATTTGTTTTTTCTTCATGCCTCTTTTCACAGAATCCCGAGTGGGTGAATTTCTGATAAAAAAATAATAAATCTTCAACATGTCAAATAAACATTTTTAATACAATAATTTTTCAATAACAAAATTATTCTTGAATTAATATTTAATAAGATTGGGAAAAAAATAAACAATTTTTTTACATATCTAAAATTATTTAGTAAATTCGATTAATATGTACAAGTCATAAACAAGCAAGGTTTGATATGGATAAAATTAAATTCTATATTGACAAATATAATTCACTAAAAAAATTAAATAGTGGGAAAAAGCCTCTTATAAATGAGTTTTTAAAATACTGTCAAATATCAGAATTTCAATTGATGAAAATTTTTGGTAAAGATCCTTATTCGACTTTACAAGAAAAATGTGGTGATAAGCCGAATAAACTTCAAATGGAAAGAACACTACTTTCGCAAATTCTTAATCAATATGGAAAACTTACAAGAAAATATAGGCGTATTCCTGTGATTGCAGACTGGCTAAAAGAGGATTTACATCCAAGACCTGCTGGTTTAAAAAAAGTACACAATATTTCATTCCGGACTTTACCGGAAGTTTTTATAGAAAATTATAAAGATAAAATTGAGTGGAAAGACGTAATAAAAATACTAACTAGAAATCAGGGAAAAACAGAAATATCGAATAATTATAATAAAACTTTTTTGGAAGTTATTGAAAAAATAAATAATTGGATTCCTGAGCGTAAAAGAATAATAGAAGAAGGATACAAAATAGAATTAAGAAAATATCTTAAAAAATACTTTAAAGATGTAGACGAGGAAATGGGAGAAAGTAATGTTGACTTATTAGTTAATAAAAAATATCCAATAGAAATAAAAAAAGACCCATCGCAATCCGAATATGACAGACTATTAGGTCAGATGATTAGGCATAATAGCCTATACGGAAATGCAACAGCTGTCATAACCGGAATATCAAGTGAAGATAGGTATAAAAAATTTCGAAATCTTTTTGGTGAAGTTAAATTAAAACTATCTATGAAAGCAGAGATATTTAACAAATGATAAAATGTATAAAGCTATATAATTATCGCTTGATTTTTTTGCAATTAGAACTATAGAATTTTGAATAAATTTAATGATAAAATTGGTGAAGAATTTATATTCAGACACTCTCGATGCAGGCGAACACACAGCCACCTGGGACGGCAGGACAGATGAAGGAAGCGAAACACAGAACGGAGTTTATTTCTACCACATACAATCCAAAGGGCAGACTATTTCAGGTAAGATGGTGTTGATTAAGTGAATTGTATCATATTATTTTCTGTTCAGAATTTCGTATATTAGTTTGAATTATTAATTTTTAAATTTTTATTTATGGAACTTTCAAACCCATATCGTGAATCAATGCGATACATTGATAATGCAAAAGAGCAGTTGAAACTTGCAGGAAGAGAAGATAAATTTTACAAAGATGAAAAATATGTGAAAACTGCCTGTGGAACTGCTTATTCCGGAATGCTTAAAGCACTTGATTTTTATTTCGGTTCTAAAG
This sequence comes from Bacteroidota bacterium, assembly GCA_027371665.1. GTDB lineage: Bacteria > Bacteroidota > Ignavibacteria > Kapaibacteriales > UBA2268 > DAHXMP01. The sequence continues at coordinate 3,330 of DAHXMP010000101.1, forward strand.
GCGTTCCTAAAAGAAAAGGAAGGAAATCAATTGAGTATTATCAAAGCGAGTTGTCAGAATTAGATAAGAAACTGCTTAATCACCTAAATAATGCTTATTATGTCTTGCATTTGGATGGATATTATAGTGGTGTGAAGAAAATAGATATAATTGACAGCGGATTTGATGATGCTATATCTATCATTGCAGCTTTAAAGCCATTATCAAAGAACGGTTCAAAAAGAAAAGAACAATAATATAATTTTTTACATGCCGCACTGAAGGACAGATGCCGTAAGCGAAGCTCAGGACGGAGTTTATTTTTATCACAATCAATCCGAAGGGCAGACTATTTCAGGCAAGATGGTATTGATTAGATAATATAGAGTAGTCCATGAACAGCCCCAACGTTGTTCCCTGCTGTGTTAAGGTTCATGGATTACTCCTTACTTTAAAATTAAGAAATTTATAAGTATTTCAAAAGCCGAATTTGTTACAAAGCAATAAGAAAAAAGAAGAAATAATTTTATTTTTAATTTATTATATCTTATATTGACCTTTATAATAGGTCATATAATATATAAAAGAGGTCATTCATGCTCGAATCGCTTCTGGGTTCAAAAACGAGGGAAAATATTCTGATTTACCTGCTGGCTCGTAACGAAGGCTATGCGAGGGAAATCGCAAAATATTATAACACAAATTTAAGCCCGGTTCAGAATCAGTTAGAAAGGCTTGAAAACGGCAATATCATCGCAGGCAGGCAATTGGGAAGAACAAGGTTATATACCTTTAATTCCAGATATCCATTTTTAAATGAATTAAAAAATTTGCTAAATAAAGTAATTAAATTTCTGCCTGAAAAAGAAAAACAAAAACTTGTTGCAGTTAGAACAAGGCCGAGAAGGAAGAATAAACCTTTATGAAGTCAATTTCTGAAATGAATATCGGTGAGCTTGCCGCTTTTGTCTGTAGTGAACTTTTAAAGAAAGGCATAGAATGTGTATTATCCGGTGGTGCATGTGTTTCGGTTTTTTCAAAAAAATAAGTATCAATCATATGACCTGGATTTCATAGAAAGATATTCATCGAACCGGAAGAAAATCAGTAACGTGATGATCGAATTGGGCTTTTTTGAAGAAAACCGCTACTTTAAGCATAAGGATACGAATTATTTCGTAGAGTTTCCTTCGGGTCCCTTATCAATAGGCTCAGAACCGGTTAAGGAAATTGAGGAATTGAGTTTTTCGACAGGTATATTGCTTATAATATCAGCGACCGAATGTGTGAAAGACAGGCTTGCGGCTTATTTTTACTGGGATGATAAACAGTCGCTCGAACAGGCTTTGTTGGTATCAAAAGAGAATAAGATTAATTATCAGGAAATTCAAAGGTGGTTGGAATCGGAGGGATTGAGAGAAAAGTGGCTCGAAATAATGGATAAATTTGAAATAAATTGAAAATATTCTGAGGCCTTTTTGCCTTTTATGTGTCATTATTATATACGAAGAAGCAGGAAAAAAAAATTAAAAAAAGAAGATAGAAAATAGAAAACAATAATTGATAACCTTATCTCGAACAATAAAACCTTAGTAACTTAGAGATAGAAACTAAAATTAGAACCTTATAAACCAACTCAAAACAAAAGGGCAAACAATTAGCGGGAAGATGATGTTGTTCAGATAAATAAACAGGAGTAGTCCATGAACAGCCCCAACGTTGTTCCCTGCTTCGTTAAGGTTCACGGATTACCCCCTGCTTTATGTAATTATTTCACCTGAGAAAAAATCGAGATTGTATAGGCTACAATTAATAAAATCCCGGTAACGGATGATAATGCTATTGCTTTGGACATTGCACCCGTATAAAAGCTCACATCCCTGAAATTTTTCGTTGACTTCAAAACTCCTAATCCAAGAGGTATTGTTAAAATTCCAATCAATGTCCACAATGGCATAATATGAAGTATTACAGCAAGTGGAATAACTAGGAAGCCTGCCATTGAAACAATCATCAGCACCTTCCAGGTATTTGGCTGTCCAATCCTTACCGGCATACACTTCTTACCCGATTTCACATCGTCCTCATAATCGAAAATATTACTGACGATACCGACATTCATCGTGAAAATGCCGAGAGGAATAGATGCCAGCAAAGGTTCCATGCTGAAATGCTTTGTTAAAACGAAGAAAACACCGAAAACAATCATGGGACCGAATGCAAAAAATAATGCGGTCTCCCCTAAACCGCGATAGTTCAGCCTTATCGGCGGTGATGTATAGAAAAATACAATAAATGCTCCTGCCAGAGCCAGATATATTACAGGTGTACCGACTTCGAGAAGCAAATAAATCCCTATCCCGACCGAAATGGCAAGGCAAATTATAGTTGCCGCCATGACCTGTTTCAGTGTTACCTCCCCGTGAATCAGCGGGCTGTCATGGAACTGCTGTTCCTTATTGCCGAGATTGCCGTTTTTGAAATCGAAATAATCGTCTATGAAATCAGCCGCAGAGTGTGCCGAAACTATTCCTATCGTTACCAGTACAAACTGGAGCCAGTTGAACATGCCGTAATGATATGCAATCGCACCGCCGAGCAGTGCAGGTATAATGCTTACCACGAGGAAAGGTGCCCTGGCGGCCTTGAACCATACGGTAATCGTTTCTTTTATTGACATATAATTTCCTTTTGAATTAACTAATGAAAACTAAATTTCTCCAAAAAATCAGAATTTAATAATAAAGCTCAAGGCAATAATTATCCCGAGTAAATCAAAAGCAATAAGCGAACGAACGACAGCCCATAAATAATTTTGAACCTGGTTGGTGCTTTTTGCCGTTTTCACGACACTGATTGCTACAGGTATTGTGATTAATCCCGCAAGGCTTGCCATAGGAGTAAATCCCAGTATAGCAGGTAAAATAAGGCTGAAAAATCCAAGAACATATAAAATAATTATGTGTTTGTTGTTCAAATTCAGAATCACATCGCCTGTTTCTTCTTTTTTAACTTCAAAATGAGCACCTTTTAAATAAGCCACAACAGTTACAAAAAATGCTATCGGTAATGATATGACTACCGGCATCCAGTCAAAATGCACTGCCATGACGTAGTACATGCCGAAAACGCACATGGGCCCGAATGTTACGAATATGACCGGTTCTTTGTATCCTTTGAGCATTAAAGGTGTAAAGAAAATTGCAATCAGTCCGCCAAACAAAGCCAATAATATAATACCATAGCCAAGTTCATAAGTAAAGTAAACTGCAATCGCCAGGTCAATAATCAAACAAGTTATTCCCGCATAAAGTGTACCTTTTTCTTCGGGCAGGTTATCCGCAAAAAGAGGCCTCCATCCTGCGAATATCTTAGAATGTGAATCCCTTTCGTCTGTATGCCTGTGTGTGAAGTAATAGTATAAATAATCGCCCCCTGCCTGCCCGATAAATAATCCAAAGCCTGCAAGAATAAAATAAAGCAGGTTGAATTTATTTATACTGTCAGCTATTGCCCCACCTACTAAAACAGGAATAACAGAAGCGCTGAAAAGTAAAATCTTAATTGCCCTGATAGCTTTTTGCCTCTCAGGACTAATGTTTGTATTTTCCATTTTTCTCAAAATTAAAAATTCAAAATTAATGAAAATTTAATTTTAATAAATCAGGAAAATGGCTGATTATGGATTATAATATTATTTTTGGGGATTATAATCTTGATAAATGATTAGAATCGGTTTATTTATTTTAGATATTATTCAGGCATTTTTCTCATTTGTCATTCAAAATGTAAATCCACAAATTCAAATTTATTTCCGTCAAACAATCCTTTATCGCTGAGCTTCAGGTTTGGTATGACGAGCAGAGCCATGAACGATAATGTCATAAAAGGGGCATGGAGAGGCGAGCCAAGCTCCCTTGCCTTTTTGTTTAATAATGAATATTTCCGTGCAACTTCGTAGCCGTCTTCAGAAGCCATCAGTCCCGCAACGGGCAAGGGCAGTACTTCTATGGACATACCCTCGGCGACAGCCATGCCTCCTTTTGTTTCGATTATTGCATTTACTGCCCTGGAAAGCTCCTCATCCGTCGTACCCACGGCAATGATATTATGCGAATCATGCCCGACACTCGAAGCAATTGCCCCTTTCTTCAATTCGAAATTCTTAATGAAACCCAGTGCAGGCTTTGCATTTTCGTACCTGTTTACGACCGCGATTTTCAGAATATCATTTTCTGTGTCCGAGACAAGATTGCCGTTTTCAGATTTTTCTTCGGTTATTATTTGATTAGTAATTAACTGCCCGTCAAATGCTTCTATGACTCTTATTTTCCCGTCTTTGGGAATAATTCTGAAATCACCGGGAACTTTTTTTTCAGCATTGAATTTGTTTATATTTTTTACTGGAATTGATTTGAGAAGCGTTGTGCCGTTCTCTGCCGTCAGGTTTCCCTTTACGAAAGTTTTAAGAACATTAAAATCTTTCACATTATCAACAACGATGAAATCTGCATCGTCTCCTTTTCGGAGCAGTCCAACATCGAGATTGTAATGTTCAACAGGATTCAGGCAGGCAATTCTCAAGACATCGAATAAATCGCTCACGTTTGAAACTGCTCTTTTGACAAGCTCGTTTATGTGCCCTGCTGCGAGTTCGTCGGGATGCTTGTCGTCACTGCAGAACATACACTTGTCGGGATGAGAATCAATCAGGGGGGCGAGAGCGTCGAAATTCTTTGCGGCAGAGCCTTCACGGATGAGAATTTTCATGCCGTAAGAGATTTTTTCAAGTGCTTCTTCGAGGGTGTAACATTCATGGTCTGTCGTGATTCCTGCATCGATGTATTTTTTTGCATCATTGCCTCTCAAACCCGGGGCATGACCATCAACAGGCACTCCGAATTTTTTCGCAATCGAAATTTTTTCCATTACCTCGGGAAATTCGTTCAGGACACCGGGGAAGTTCATCATCTCGCTCAGGTATTTAATGTTGTATTCGCTGAACAAAGTCTCGATTTCTTCGGCTGTGATTGCGGCTCCGGATGTTTCAAAAGTTGTGGCGGGGACGCAAGAAGGGGCTCCGAAATAAAATTTGAAGGGAACGCTGTTCCCGTTTTCGAGCATGAATTTCACGCCTTCGATTCCGAGGACATTGGCTATTTCATGCGGGTCGGAAACCGTTGCCACGGTGCCATGCACGGAAGCGAGCCTTGCAAACTCCGAAGGCACAAGCATTGAGGATTCGATATGAACATGTGAGTCAATAAAACCTGGCATAATGTAAGGAGCATAGTGCTTCCCTTCATCTCTCTCAATGTTTGCAATTTTTCCGTCTTTGATTGTTAAAGTACCCGGAAAAATTCGTTTATTGATTATATCAACGATATTGCCTGAAATCTCAAAGCTGTTCATAGGATTTGACTATTGTAAAAAAATAACAGGACTAAATACCAATCTAAGCCATTAAATTCATTAAAATCATAATTTTTATTATTTTCAATTCCCTGACCATTTTTTCCACTGTGGTTTCTTTCAAGTTGGTCGTCAGGCCATGGGTCTGATAAAACTAATTCACCGTTAGGGTCCCAATTCTTAACAGTAGTTGACAATTTTAAATATGGATAATCTTTTAAAGTCGGTTTTAATATGTCATTAACATTTCTGAAACCGAAAACAGCATCGAATTTATTATTATTATTTGGCATAATTTTATATGCTCCTGCATTCTCAATACAAAGATAAGGAGAATAATGCATACCTTCCGCATTCCATGTTGCCGGTACCCATCCTGAAGAATTATATTTGTTGTTATAGGACCTATATAAGACAAGAAAGATAATACCTTCATTTGTTCTCATTTCCTCATCAAAATTTGGCATTCCACCGCTCCATTGCCAAAATAATTTGGAGCTATTTTGTTGATAATCATTTATGGAAAGTTGTTTTTGAATACCACCTACAGTAAATGTTAATGGGTCAGGATCTTTATCCTGCGAAAACAGAAATGATATACTTAATATATATCCTATCAAGAAAAAAAATAAATGTTTTCATTTTCGTTCTCCTTACTTATTGACAATAAGTTTGAAATTTTTAATATAGCTGCCAGACTGGATTTTAACGAAATAAAATCCATTTGTCAAATCATTGACAGAGCTTTTGATTGTTTGACTGCCGCTTTCCAGATTCTTATTGTTAATTGACTTTTTTACAATCCCTTGGCTATTAATGAATTGAATTTTGACATTCCCGGTTTTTTTCAAATCAAAATCCAAACCTATAGAATCATCAGAAGGATTTGGATATATTTCTTCAAAATTTCCATTACCTGCATCTACCAATAGAATTATTGTTGAAGTCTGCATTGAATAACTTCAATCGACCTGTGCAGGAGATAATATATTTTGAATCAGGAGATAAATCAAAGCCGGTAACACTTCCTGAAATATCTTGATAATCATGAATTATTTGATTTGTTTATTATTTCATTATATTTGTAGTTTAAATGGGCAATGCAGGGTAAACTAATTATTAACAATACGGAAAGAGAAAATGGAAATCCGTGATTTGTCAAAAGACGAAAAAATTGCCCTGGTTGGGCTTCTGGAGCGGCTAATGATGGCAGACCATGTCGTCTCAGCCGAGGAAAGCACTCAATTCGGCAACGTCGTCGGAGAAATAGGCGAGGACGAGTACAGAACCCTTGTTCACAATTACAAAATCATTTTTAGCGACCTCGACAAGTTTAAGCAGTTTCTGCAATCAATCGAAAGACAGGAATCGCGCGAATTGATTTACGGCACTTTGTTCCAGATAGCAGAGGTAGATTTCTTCGATGAAAATGAATCCGAAATCCTTGACTGGCTTGTAAATGAATGGAATTTAGATATTAATTTCGATACAGACGATTTGAATATTTAAAACGTTCGGAATTTATGCCGGTCAATCATGCAAATATTGTCCCCGATTGGGGCGGTATTCAATTAAAAATTGATTCCCTCAGGAATGATTTTACTAATGGCAGTGGTGTTATTGCAAGAAATGCAATTCAAATTCTAAGGGATGCTTCGCTGGTTTTTCCTGAAAAGGAACAAAATAAATACCTGAAATCCGTCGCAGGGCAATTACTGGAAGCAAAACCCGGTATGGCGGCTACGGTTAATTTTATGAAAGTATGTCTTGCTAAGCTTGAAAATTTTACATCCGCCGGTTCTTTCCTTCAATTTCTTTCGAACCTGGAAACGAGAATTGAAAAAGCTAGCTATATTTGCGTCAATTCGGGGCTCAGGGAACTGCCGCTGAGTGACGGGATAAGTTTTATCACATGCTCGTTCAGCTCAGTCGTATTTAACATTGCACACCAGTCAAAAACGAAATTGAAGGTTTTGGTACTTCAATCCCAGTGGAAGGATATGGATTATGGAAGAATATTTTATGATAGATTGAGAGAAACCGGCATTAATTCAGAATATCTTGCCCTGACCGATGTATATGACAAGACATTCGGTTTTGCTTTGGTTGGTGCTGATGCAATCCTGAGAAACGGCTCAGTTATCAACGGCAAGCCCTCTCTTGAACTTGCTGAACGTGTTAAGCTGAAAGGAATCCCATTATACGTTGCCGGGGAATCATTCAAAAAGTGCATTAATATACCATTATGTGAAGGATTCGATTTATTACCCGGAAAACTAATTAAAAAGATAATAACCGATGATGTTTTTTAAGAATAACTTGATTGATTCGCTGTAATTAATCTCTTGCTTAATATTAACAACGCTCGATTCAATTTTGAAAAATGGAATTAAGAGAAGAGTTTATAATA